>NZ_JBSHLH010000014.1:0-128031 GCF_053644255.1 Sphingobacterium sp. NPDC055431 | reverse complement strand
TTTCTATTTATTTAATAAAATAAATAAGGTGGTTGAAAATTAGCATTTCCAACCACCTTATTTCGATCTGGTATAAACCTATTGTTAAATTTAAATTAATAACCTTTCTTATTGCTTTTCTCTGCTTACAAAATAGTCGATCCAAATTGGCGCAAAAGGAGAGGTACAGCCCTTAGATACTGGATAGTCCTTGTAAACACCTAATTTATGACCGATTGCAAGAGCACGATCCCTATATTGAGGTTGCTTTATGCCAATTTGAGCCAAGGTACTGTTCATGGTCCATTGTATTTCAGGTTTTGCTTCGAGCATATGTTTTTCAATATAATCCAATAATTTTGGGCTTTCCTCCAATTCAGGATTCCTCGCTATATTTCCGGAAATCAAACTCCATGCTAGTCGCTGCAACATGACATTATCAGCTTTTTCCCATTCTAATCTTAGAGTTTGCTTGTCTAAACTGTCTTTAACCAGGTAACTATAAAGCCAATCAATAACATTTGTGAATTTCTCTGATGAAACCATCGCCGTCAATTGTGCATTACTTAATTTTTTAGGGTCAAGAATAAGGATGGCTACACATCGCGCTTCCATGTTGTTGGTCTCCCATAGCTCAAGGCCAAGTTCTTGATCCTTTTTAATCTTAGTAGCTATCTTACGGACATCACCCATTTTCACACCGTATTGATTATCGCCTGCACCTCTTTTTTTATTCTGAGCTATCAGTTTTTCAGATCCTAAGGACTTTAATTCCTCAAGAACTTCTTGTTTGGTCATCTTTGCCATGTCTTTATAGGAAGTTTAATGTGGTAATTCCTGTGATTAGATGTTGGTATGAACCATTTCATCTTACGTAAAAATAAGAAATCTTGAATAAGATTGATTCACAACATAAAAAAACTCCTTAGGCGGGGAACCTAAGGAGTTTTAACTAACCAATTATTAACCTAAATTATGAAATTTGATTATATATATTCAATGTCTGTGCCGAAATGGAAATTAACATTTCGTTTAACTATTTTTAACATTTTCTTGTTGAATGCCAATAAAAACATCTTAATCCATTGCTATTTATTTTATTTTTAAGTCTGCTGACAATCTGACATTCAAAGGTATTGTACAATTTGTCATTCAGTAGATTATGTTTTTGAAACAATCAGTTCTCCTTTTATCATATTTAAATCTTCAACACATCGCTTACAAGATTCGAAGCGTCTTATTGGGCTTGGCATCTCTTTGGCTTTTTCATTCGAATTAAATTCAACGACATATCCAATTTGATCCATAGTCGTAAAATATACGGTGTCTGCATTGTTTTTGTTGGCAGAATTGTATACCATTATTCTCTTATTGGCGGATCGGTTATCTATCCAAAGGTCCATTTTTTTAGAGGTCAACCAACCCGTAACCTTAGCATTATATTGAAGGTACAAAGGGTATTCTAGATAATTTAATAGATAACAATAATGTTTGAAATCAATTTCATAAGGGAACAGAATCAAGCATGTATTGGGGTCAATCCGAATAAGTTTGATGATGACATGGTATTCCATTTCGTTGATCATCTCACAAAAATCCATGCAGGCTGCCTGGACCTCATTGTAAATTGGGCCTTCAACTAGGATACCTTTATCATTATTTATTTGGGGATAATCATTTTCGGAAAATTCAGGCCGACTCGCAGTTGACTTACCAGTAATCCAGCTCACTATAAGAACAATAATGACTATAGCGATGATAACTATACTAATAATTGTACTCATGGCTTTCTTAAATTAATAATGGTTTGATAGACCGCTAAAAGAAGGGCCGCTCACTTAAAAATAGAAATAAAATGTTGATAATAAAATAATTGCTGAATTTTATTGAAGCTTTTAATGCTGACTTATTGTTCCAAAATTATTTTCAAAAGATCATATTTAGCTTGCCAAATGTCCTGACATGATTTTAGGTATTCACTATTGGCTTTGTTGAAGTCAATTAATAGTATTCTGCCCGCCTGATAGGCGGCTAACTTTTCTTCTTTGTTTTGTAATGCTAGGTCCTTGATTCTATTTAGACTTTCAATCTTTTGTTTTGAAAAAATGATTTTTTCCTGTTTTTGTTTTTTGTCGATTTCATCATTCAATTGAAGGTCTTCCAATTGTTGTATATAAACTTTTTCACTGAGTTCAGCTTTCTTTATGGCGCTGCTATTACTAAAATATGCTGAAATTGGAATTCTCAAACCCAGATTTGCATAACTATAGCCATACCAATTGCTTTTGTCAATAATATTAAAGGAATTACTGAAATACTGAGCCCCATAATAAGCGTTAAATGACAGGCTGGGTAGAACCTGTCGCTTTATTCCCTTTAATTGAACCATGGATAATTGCTGGTCAAGCTCAACCAGCTGTTGGTCATAGATCTTTTTTTCAAAAGCACCCAACTCCATTAATATTTCTTCCATATTGTTGCTCAGCACCCTAATGGAATCTAGCGGATAATACCTGCCTAATTCTAAATTTGCCTCTTTTAAAATTGACCATGATTCATGCATCAAGATCTTTTTTCTTTGTACTTCTTGCTGTGAAAGACTGTAATCTTCAGAACTTCCTCTACCTGCCAAAAATCTTTCCTTATTGATGTTGTTGATCTCTTCAAATAGAGCGGAATCTTTAAGGGCAAATTGATATTGTTCGGTTGCTAAAACAATCGAAGCATAGGCCAGGGTAGAATTGATCTTCCAATCCTGCTCTGCTAAAGATTCTTCCACCTTGGCTTTCTCTAAAGCGATCAGGTCCTCCTGTTGTTGGCTCTTCCTATTAGGATCGAAAAGGTTCCATTCCAATTGTAAACCAGCTTTGGAATTCCATTTTGTAGAAAATTTCAATGGTAATATAGCACCTTCCTCTGCATTGGGGTCAAAGGCAATTGCAGGAACTGGCGTCGTTGGAATAATTAGATTCCTCTGCAAATTGGCGTCGCCATAAATTACTGGAAATCGCTCAGACCTCCTTACATTCAATTGGGCTGCCTGAACCTCTTTATTCAGTTTCTTAACTTTTAGATTACTCGATTGACCTATATAGTTCCACAGATCCGAAATGCTCAGACTCTGGGCATTTCCGGATAAGGTAAATCCAATTAAAAGTAAAATAAGATAGATAGATTTCTTCATGTTAAAAAACTGATGCGGGTTCTAATTTTGATATTTTCCTAACGGCAAAAAGAGATCCCCCAATGGATATTATCATGGTTACCAAAAGCAAAAACAAAGCAAATGGTATACTTACATTTATGTTTAATCCGCTTTTTTCAACCCCAAACTTAAACCCATAGATCAATAACATCGCTACAGCATATCCAATGGTTGCATAAAGAAACGCTTGCGCAATGATCAGGCGGTTTACAAATTTGTTTTTAGCTCCAATTGCTTTTAAGGTACCATAGTCTTTGATCCGGTCCAATGCAGAAGAATATAATGTGAGGCCAATAATGAAAAATCCAGAGATCATGGCGAATACCACTAATGTGCCAAAACTCATCCCCATATTCGATGAGACCAAGATTTCCTTGACTGTCGAAGATTTTAGTTTTTCAGCATCCCAAGCCCTTAAATGGGGAAAGTTCTGATTGATTACCTCGATCATCTCCTTTTTATCTTGCCCTTCGGCAAGCCTGGCAATGATTAAACTGACCTTATCATTCGGGAAGTTTCCAAAATAACTTGCATTTTCTAAAGTCGTATACATAAAGCTGGCTCCAAATGCCTGGGCATTTTTGGTGATGACCGCTAATTTTGCACTCTTGCCATTGATTTCAATTGGTTTATTAAGATATAGTGAAGTTTCCCAACTTCTTGCATTAAAATATTCTGCACTGACGGCGTATGGCTGTAACAGATCCTGAACTGAGCCGCTATCAATTTTATTTACCTCAGGTCCCATCAGAAATGCTGGGGCTGGTGCACCAACTAAAGTGACTGCAGCAGTCTTGCCATCCAGAAAAGTGGCCTGCGCATTGGCTAATATAATGGGAGTTGCTGTTACTATTCCTTTTAAGCTGCCGATTTCTTGGACAGATCGCTGATCAATGCTGTTTATGGAATTTACATTTCTGCTTTGGGACTCAATTATCCATAAATCATCTTTTTCAACGGGCGCATTGTTAACCAAGTTTCCCATTAAACCCATCAGAAAAAATAGGAGGCTTAACTGTTGTCCAATGAGAAATACACTGATCACGATTGCAGTGACTATTCCAAAGCTTTTGGCCCGATCAAAACGAATAAATTTCCAAGCTAATCCCAACATGCTATCACAATTTTATCCTACATTCAACTTTAGAATTGATCAATAGAGTAGAATTGCCCTCAGGTTCTATGCGAATCCTTCTAACCCTTCGATCTTCTGCCTCATTTGCCGTCTCAAACAATATGGATTTATTCATTAGGGTAGGACTCAAATAGACAATCTTTCCTTTTCCGATGACAGCAGGTTTACCCACAAAGTTGATGTCTACAGTTTGTCCGATCTTTACGCTATCCGCAAATAATTCATCAACCTCGGCCTCAATGATTATATTTTCACTGTCCACTATTTTCCCTAATTCAGCTGTACCATTGATGGTTTGGCCAATCTCCACGTTTAGTTCAGATACTATTCCTTTCTTGATAGCTGTAACCTGATAGTCTTTTAAGCTTTGTCTATTTTTTGCAATGATGATGGATTGTTCTTTTTCCGTAGCTTGATTGGCCCTGATCTGACTTTTTAAACCTGAAATTAATTCTTCCTGTTGCTTGACATTGGAAAGATCTTTGTCTACATTTTCCCTTGTTTCTGCATTTTTCGCTAAAAGGGACCTAGACGTTTCATATTTCGACATTAACTCTTTTAATATGATTTCCTGCTTGGCCAAATCCTTGATACTTGCTTGATGTTGAGCTTTTAGGCTCTCTAATTGGCTTTGTGATTGTGCAAGATCTAATCCCTCCGTATTTTCTTTCAAGGTCATTAAGACCTGTCCTTGTTCCACTACATCACCTTCTTTGACCATTATATCCTTGACCTCGGCACTGATCGGTGAACTTATCTGTACCCAACCACCTTCCGGTAATACCTTACCGATTGCAATGACTGAGCCGTAAATTGCAGACAACTTCGCTTTCTCCTGCTCTTCTTGTTTCTTCTTTTCGTTTTTGCAACCAATTAAAGCAGTCAAAATCATGAAACAACCAAAAATGCTTAACCTATTTATAATCTTCCTCATTGCAAATACTGTTTGAAACATTTCCTTCCTCTACATAAATGACATGATCAGCGAATTTTCTCAATCTTAGGTCATGTGTGACAATAATTACTGCCTTACCTTCTTGCGCGAGATCCTTGAGTTCCTCCATGATAATGGCTGCACTTTTTGCATCTAAAGATGCTGTTGGCTCATCACATAAAATCATGGTTGGATTGGTCACTAAGGCCCTCGCTATGGAAACCCTTTGTTTTTGGCCCCCACTTAATTTCTTGGGCAGGTTGTGCAAGCGATCGGCTAGACCAACCGCTTCTAGGGCTGTTATTGCCTTTTCTTTCGCTTCCTTTTTATCCACTCCTTGCAGTAAAAGGGGCTGCATCACGTTTTCTAAAGCAGTGAGAGGCTCCAAAAGGTTGAATTGCTGGAATACAAAACCTATATCATGCAACCTTAAATCTGCAAGTTTGTTTTCCGACAGACTTGTTACCTCTTTGTCTTTATAGAAAACCTTTCCAGAACTAGGATATATGATGCAACCAATGATGGATAATAAAGTTGTTTTTCCAGAACCGGAAGGCCCCATGATTAAGGTCAATTTGTTGGACTCAAAACTTAGGCTACTTTTAGCCAATGCAGTAATGCTAGTGTCTCCAGTTTGATATATTTTTTCAACGTTTTCCAGGCGAACGATTTCTTCAGGCATGCTTTTCCAGCTTTGTTTTTAAAAATAACCAAGAAATAGCCTAAAGCCAAAAACAAAAGCTAATTTCTTTATTAAAATGGGAAATGATTATTAAAAAAGCCTTAACTTCATGCTAAGGAATGTCCTTGTGGATTTATCTCAAATAAACCTAACACCATGAATAAACTAATCAATTTGTCTTTATGTGCCTTTCTATTGACATTCGGAAGTGTTCATCTTCAAGCTCAACCCTATAAACAGAATAAAGCGCCCCTCATCCAGAAACCTTTTATGGAGTTGCCTTTGGGAGCAATAAAACCTCAGGGTTGGTTGAAAGAAATGCTGAATTCCCAGAAAAATGGAGCTACAGGACAATTGGATCAGCTCTATCCACTAGTCATGGGAGACAGAAATGGCTGGCTTGGGGGAGATGGTGATCAATGGGAGCGAGGGCCTTACTGGGTGGATGGATTATTGCCCTTAGCATATCAGTTAAATGATAAGGGATTAAAAGCAAAAGCGCAACGTTGGGTGGAATGGGCCTTGCAAAGCCAATCTGAAGATGGATATTTTGGACCTGCGAAGGATTATGGTCATGAACCAGGAATTCAGCGCGACAATTCACATGATTGGTGGCCTAAGATGGTCATGCTCAAGATACTGCAACAGTATTATTCCGCAACTGAAGATCAAAGGGTAGTAAACCTCTTTACCAAATATTTTCACTATCAACTTAGAACCTTAGAAGAGAAACCACTAGGACATTGGACCTTTTGGGCTGAATACCGTTCAGCCGATAATCTTCAGGCTGTTTATTGGCTTTACAACATTACGGAAGACCCTAAATTGCTGGAACTCGCAGATATCTTGCATGCCCAAGGTTTTGATTTTACCCAAAAGTTCATTCAGCGGAATATGTTGGCTACTTTTAGAAGCATTCATTGCGTGAATTTAGCGCAAGGGCTGAAAGAACCAGTTATTTTTTACCAACAAAGTAAAGACCCAAAACATCTGGCCGCAGTGAAACAGGGCTTATCTGACATTAAATTATTTAATGGTCAGGCGCAAGGAATGTACGGTGGGGATGAGGCCCTGCATGGTAGTAACCCGACGCAGGGATCGGAACTCTGTTCAGCAGTTGAATTGATGTTTTCCTTGGAAAAGATGCTGGAAATAACCGGAGATGTTGGTTTTGCAGAACACTTAGAAAAAGTAGCATTCAATGCTTTGCCAACCCAGATTTCAGATGATTTTATGCGCCGTCAATATTTTCAGCAGGCCAATCAGGTTCAAATCACTAGACAGATGTACAATTTTGATGTCAATCATCAAGGGACCGATGTGGTTTTTGGACTTTTGACGGGTTACCCATGTTGTACTTCCAATATGCATCAAGGTTGGCCCAAATTCACGCAAAACCTTTATTATGCAACAGCAAATAAAGGAATTGCATCCATGATCTATGCACCTTCATCTGCAGTTGTAAAAGTTGGCCAGGCTGGAAAAATTGTTCAAGTTTCGCAAGAGACTTTTTATCCATTTGAAAACAGGATAAACCTTACATTTAATCACAGAGAAAGTGCTATTGAATTTCCTTATCAGCTTCGGATTCCCACTTGGACAAAAAATGCCAAAATCCTGATCAATGGCGAAGAATTCAAAGTAGATACAAAACCTGGTTCTGTAATCGAAATAAATAGAGCCTGGAAAAACAACGAAGTCATGACTCTGGACTTTCCAATGGAATTCAACTTTGAGACCTATCACGAAGGATCTCGGGCCATAGAAAGAGGTCCATTGGTATATGCCTTGGATATCCCGGGTGAAGAGAAAGAGGTGTTCCTTGAAGACAAAGAAAAGGTCGCCTATGGAGATTCATTTATTGAGGTCCGGCCAACGGCTGAATGGAACTACGGTTTGCCTTTGTTCAACAAAAATGAAATGGCTTCGCTATTTCAGGTTTCTGAAAAGGAAAATGCCAATAAAACTTATCCTTGGAACCGTGAAAATGCACCAATTGAATTAAAAGTAAAAGCTAGACAGCTGCCATTTTGGAAATTATTTAATGGAATGGCAGGACCTATGCCGACAGCCGATATGTATGGATTAAATATCAATGATTTAAAAGAAGTTGAAATCCGTTTGATTCCATATGGTTGTACCACCCTAAGGATTTCTCAATTTCCTATGCTTAGAAAATAAACCTATTGAACCCTATTTTATGAAAGTTATCCCTTCACAACGATTAGAGTCCCTTGATATTCTCAGAGGATTGGACCTGTTTCTGTTGGTTTTTTTACAGCCTGTTCTGATGTCAGTTGGGCAAATATGGGACAACCCTGCATATCACAGCATGTTGACCCAGTTTGAACATGAAGCTTGGGAAGGTTTTAGACTCTGGGATCTCATTATGCCTTTATTCCTCTTTATGACAGGGATTACCATCCCATTTTCTTTAGATAGAAAAATCGGAAACGATAGCCCCGAAGTCTACAGGCACATCATAAGGAGATTTCTGATTTTGTGGATCATTGGAATGATTGTTCAGGGTAATCTCTTGGCCTTTGACTGGAAGGTATTAAGGTTATATTCCAACACCTTACAAGCTATCGCAACAGGGTATCTAATTACCTCTTTGGCTTATCTTCATTTCAGCTTCAAAAAACTCATAGGTATGGGTTTGTCCTTATTGATCATTTATTCTATCCCCATGTCTACTTGGGGAGGTTATGAACCCAATTATAATTTTGCCATTTATCTCGACAAAATGTTCCTTCAAAATTTCATGGATGGAGTGAAATGGCAAGGCGATGAATGGGTGTTTTCTGAACATTATCAATATACATGGATCTGGAGTAGCTTAACCTTTATCGTTACAGTTTTGATGGGATGCCTCACTGGTAAAGTAATAAAGGATGGCAAAGATAAAGACCCAAATGGAACAACCATAAAATTGATCATAGCAGGTGTAGTTTGTATTGCCGTTAGCTTAATATGGCAATTCCAACAACCGATCATCAAGAAAATCTGGACAGGGAGCATGACCCTGTTTTCAGGTGGAATATGTATCTTATTAATGGCCATATTCTATTATGTGATTGATGTCAAGCATATAAAAATGCCCTTTCGCTGGTTAAAAGTTTATGGAATGAATTCCATCGTTGCTTATGGATTGGCTGAAGTTATTGATTTCAGGAGCCTGGTTCATTCTTTGACTTTTGGTTTAGAAAAACACTATGAAGAATATGCCCATTTGATCCTGACCGTCGGGAATTACTCTATTGTCTTACTTATCCTTATTTTCTTGTACAAAAGAGGGATTTTTGTCAAAATCTAGATTTGAACAGATGATTCCGTTTGCTATTCCTTAATTTTAGGTTACTTAATCTTTTCTGAGGAAATCAAATGGATGACAAAAATGTAATTCCTACTCTTGATATGCATGGTTTTCGTGAGGAGCAATTCGCTGGTAAAAAAGAATTGCTCTTCAATGAAATCCTTGGCGAAAAGATAATTGAGAAACCCCATAAGCATGATTTCTTCATTATTATCCTTTTTGATCATGCATCAGGAATCCACAACATCGATTCTGTTGATTATTTCATCGGAAACAGGGAAGTCCATGTGCTTTTTCCCGAACAGATCCATAAATGGCATATCCAGGAGGGTTCAAGGGGATACCAGCTCATGATTGACAAAACCTTTCTTGAACAGTTTGCACCAGCATTTCGTTATTCTTTTACAAATTATCAGAACCATCCTGTTATCAGGCTCAGCAATGAAGCTTTCGAAAAATTGCTATATGAGTTCAATGCGATTCGAGATGAACTGTTGCTTACTCAACCTGTCAACCAATTGATCTCTGCACGTGCCGCTGTAATAGCCGCATTAGTGAGCAAGGAGGCCGAATTTGATATTGAGGAATTTAAGGTCTATCAAACCAATCCACGATTGGCTAAGTTCAATTGGCTTATTGATAAATTTTACAAGGAACAGAAATCGATTACTTTTTATGCAGAACAATTAAACATCAGTGCTAATTATCTCAATATCCTTTGTAAGAAGAATCTTAAGGTATCAGCAAATAAGCTTATCCATCAGCGAATTACTCTCGAATCAAAACGGCTATTACAAACTTCTGAGCGAAGTATTAAGGAAATTGCTTTTGATCTCGGTTTCTCCGACCATGCCTATTTCTCCAACTTCTTCAAAAACCAAACAGGTTTAAATCCAAGTCAATTTCGTTCGCAGTTATAAAATTTACAAGAAATTGGATGTAATTTCCAAGATATTGGAACTAGATCATCCTACCTTTGTATTATAGATCACAATAGCTCATTCAAAATTAATTGAATATGAAACTTTCAAGAAAAGACTTCTTACGGAATTCAGCCATGAGCGTTGCAGGAATAGCATTTGGAACAAATGCGTTTGCTGCAAACGCTGATAAGACGGCTAGTGAGACTCCATCCATCAACTATAATAAAAACATGAAAAATCTTAAACTTAAAAATGTAAGGCTTGAAACTGGTTTTGAATATTTTGAAGATGAGGTGGCTTCTACAAAAACTGATCTCTTTTCCGTAGATATCGAAAATGGAAAAATCAAAAATATCAGTGCCAATACGAATGATCCCGATGCAGTTGATGCCAAAGGACTATTGATGTTGCCTTCCTTTAAAGATATGCATATTCACCTTGATAAAACTTATTATGGTGCTAATTGGCAGGCCGTAAAAAGAAGGAAAGGAGGAGTGAAGGGGATGATTGCTCTGGAACAGGAAATCATGCCGGAGCTATTGAAGAACTCAACCTTCAAAGCGGAGAAACTGATCGAGTTATTACAGTCCCATGGGTCTGCATTTGCAAGGAGCCATGTCAATATTGAACCCACATCGAAATTAGATTCCCTAAAAAACCTCCAAAAGGCATTGGACCATAAAAAAGATGGTTTTGGAGCTGAATTGGTAGCTTTTCCTCAACATGGAGTTTATTATACCGACTCTGTTCCATATTTAAAAGAAGCTGCTAAAATGGATATTGAATTTATTGGCGGTCTTGATCCCTTCAGTATTGATGGAGCTATCGAAAAAACTATGGACTTTACCGTTCAATTGGCTTTGGATAATCAAAAAGGAATTGATATACATCTCCATGAAACAGGTGATTCCGGAGTGCAGACCATTGAATACCTGATTAAAAAGGTTAATGAAAATCCAATCCTGAAAGGAAAAACTTATTTGAGCCATTGTTTTGCTTTAGGAAAAATTGACCAAGCAAAACAAGAAGAATTAGCCGAAAAATTAGCTGAAGCAAAAGTGGGAATAATATCCACGGTTCCATTTGGAGGATTAATCATGCCAATACCTACCTTAATGAACAAAGGGGTAGAAGTAATGGTCGGTAATGATAGCATAGTCGACCATTGGAATACCTTTGGTTCAGGAAGTGTTTTGCAAAAGGCAAATTTGGCAGCGCAATTATATGGTTACTCAACTGAATTGGCCTTATCAAGAATGTTGAGCTTAGCGACTGCAGGTATCACACCATTAGACGACAAAGGAAATCAACTTTGGCCAAAGGCGGGTGATAATGCAGACTTGGTTCTGATTGATGCCAGTTGTTCAGCTGAAGCAGTTTCAAGGGTTTCTGAAGTTAAATCTTTAATTTATAATGGAAAGGTAGTTTATTGATTATGAAAGCATTAACAATGAGTTTATGCCTTGCATTAGGATTTTCCTCATGCCAGGCCTCAACAAAGAAAGAACAGGAGTTAGAAATCGTGGATCAACAAGGATTAGTGAAAATGGTGGAAAGTAAAAATGTAAAGGCCGTGGAAACCGCATTGAAAGCTGGACAAGATGTAAATACGATAGATGCCAATAAACGGAACTTGCTATTGATTGCTACGATAAACCAAGATTTACCTATGGTAAAGTTGTTGGTTTCCTATAAAGCAGATGTTAACCAACAAGCTGACAATCTGGATAGTCCATTTCTGTATGCTGGTGCAACCGGTCAAACGGAAATGCTCAGATTATTTTTAGAAAATGGAGCTAGGTTTGATGTGTTCAATCGTTACCATGGATCGGCATTGATTCCAGCGTGTGAACGGGGGCATGTGGAGACTGTCAAGTTATTGGCAAATACTAAGGGATATCCTATCGATCATGTGAATAGATTAGGATGGACAGCCTTAATGGAGGCAATCGTATTAGGAGATGGCACCGAAAAATACCAAGAGATTGTTCAAATCCTAAAGGATGCAGGATCTAGAATGGATATTCCAGATAAAGATGGGATAAGTCCAGTTCAACATGCCAAAAACAGGGGATTCAAAGAAATCGTTAAAATAATAGAGGGATAAATCGAAAGATTTATCCCTCTATTATTTAGATTTCCATATTTAGAGATTACTTTCTATAGCTCCTACCTCTTCAGAGAACAATTCAATAGGTTTATCGAGCAAAACAGCAATTACAGTTGTATTTTTATCCAATCTATCCTTAGGAATATCAATATAAACTATTCCAGGCGTAGCACTCCAATATAGCTTGTTATAAATCTCATGGCCAATCATAGACCCTTCACCAACAATACGGATCCTCGCAATATTGTTCTTCAATCCCTTGATGGCAATTGGACCTGTAGGTTTACCCTCCACAAATAGATATAGCGTTTGTTTGTCTGGGGATAAGGCCGTTTTTCCGTTAAAGTGATTTGCTGGGATTCCTTTAGCTGCATCTTGGAGAACTTCAGCATGTTTTTTAACCCAATTCTTAGTTTCCTCGCTATGGAAATTAAAGGATTCAGCTAATTTGCTGCCATCATCATTGATAGAACCTTTGAATAGGTTTGCACCAATTGAGGTCATATCCACAATTTTACGGATAGACTCTTGCGGGGTTTTCGCATAGAGAAAGTCAGTAATGCCAACTGGTTCTGGTAGGATGTGAGGATTAATAGATGGCTTTTTATTGAATTTTACAGCAACTACGGAAGCAACTGGGTCAAAATTAGCTGTAGGAATCTGCAACTTCAATTTGCCAAATTCATACTCAAAAGGAACGTTTTCGTTTGTCCCTAGCATCTTTATTTCCAAAGGTTTATCATCAAAACCTTGCATCTCTACATAATCCTTAACCTGATCCAGGTAGATAAATAAGGTTTTACCATCTTTAGAAAAACTGTTCTTTTCATTTACTAAATCTTGCGATAGACCAGCTCTAGTACCATAGATTGCTTCGGAATATTTCTTGGTCCATCTTGCTAATTCCTTCAGAATTGCAACCTGTTCTTCAGGAATTGTTCCGTCAGCCTTTGGGCCGATATCTAACAACAAGTTTCCACCCATTGCCAAACATTCAATCAAGGTTCTTACGATCATATTTGGACTCTTGTAATGTTTGTCAAAATGCTGGTATCCCCAAGAGTCATTCATGGTATAGCACAATTCCCAATATCTATGGTCAGGGCGTTGAACTGGAATACCTTGTTCTGGAGTAGCGTAATCCCCATGGTTATTCAATCGGGAATTGATAATGATGTTATTATTATACTTACGAAGTAAATCTAAAGTTTCCTTGGCTTTCCATTCTTCAGAAGAATGCTCCCAGTCTCCATCAAACCAAATAAGGTCGGGTTTATAAGCAACTGACAATTCCTTTAACTGTCCTTGATAATAATCTTGAAATTTGGTCCATCGATTAGGCTCATCCTTGATATCATACCTTTTTTGGGTTCTTGTAATGATATCGTAATTCGGGTGGCTCCAATCTGGTAAAGAGAAGTAAAGTCCGGTTTTTAAGCCCGAAGCTTTTAGTTCCTTCACAAATGGAGTCAATACATCTTTTTTTGCAGCAGCGTCTTTGGCAATAGTAGTTGGTTGGTCCATTTTACTGTCCCATAAGGCTACTCCATCATGGTGTTTTGTGGTAATAACGGAATACTTAGCACCAGAATCTTTAATTAATTGAACCCACTCTTTTGGATCGTATTTGTTAGCAGTAAATCCCTGGAGTTGTTTCATATAGTTATCATGACTCAAATAATTATTGAAAAATGCCCAAGATTCCGATATTCCATCCACAGAGTATATTCCCCAATGAATAAAAATTCCTAATTTAGCATCATCGAACCATTCCATTTTTGGGCTTTCAACGTCTTTTTTGTTTTCTTGCCCATTAACATGTGTCATCAAAATCCCTAATGCCAATGTGATTAGTGTGCGGCGCATAAAGTATATTAAAAAGTTTAAGTTTCTACTTGACAAATAATGATACGGATAAATTCTTTAATAGCTTAAATAAAGCTGAAAATTCACAAATTTTTCTGAGATGACTTTAGTCTTATTCGAGGCATATTCCGAATTTTCCGAATATGTCTCGAATAAGACCAAAGCGAAGTCTAGAGCATTGTCTAAAAGTTTTTTCATTTTTTTGAATTTCTAAATTTTCTGGTTATCGTTTTTAGATGTCTAAAAAAATTAAGGAATTCCAATATATTTGATGGAATAGCGGAAATATAATAGTTTCACAAGATGCAAGGAAAGAAAATAACCATTAAGGATAAACTAGAGCCTCAGCGACTGATAAAAGTAGCTGCATTTGATCGAGCTAAAAATCGAACGAGTCCTCATAAACATAATGGTTATTTAGAATTGGTTTTCCTTTCTTCGACCAGCGGTAGACATTATATTGATGGGAGGGAAGGAGAGGTGAAAGTACCCTGTATCTTGGTAATCCGAAGGGATAATGTACATCATTGGGAATTGGAAAATCCCGTAGATGGCTATGTGCTTTTGCTGAAGAAATTATTTGTGGAGCAAAGCTTAGATTTTGAAATCAGTAGGTTAGTGGAAGAGGTTGTCCAATTTGACCAAATCTCCTTAAAAGAGAAACTTGCCATAGAACAGATCTTAGGATTGTTGGCGACAGAGAATAATAAAATCGTACAGGAAGGGTTGTTTAAAGCCATGTTGGCAAAGGTTTTGGAGAATGCTGATCAACAGATTTCTTCAAAGTTCATCCAGAACAACCTGTATATAAAGTTTTGCGAATTGCTTAACAAAGAGGCAAAAGTGGTCAACCATGTTGCTCATTATGCTTCCCAATTAAATACCAGTCCACAAAATTTAAGTGCTGCCTGTAAGAAGCATGTTAACCTTACGGCATCCGAGGTATTGGCGGGATATATTATCAAAGAAGCCAAAAGGCTATTGTTTTACACATCAAACAGCATTTCAGAAATTGCTTTCATGCTAGGCTTCTCTGATAAATCTAATTTTTCAAAGTACTTTAAACGCTATACAGGAATTACACCCACGGAATTCAAGAAACAAGATCCTTAAAATTCCTTCTCACCGAACTCACTTTTTGGTAGTTTAATGATCTGATTCAATTTATGTAGGTTGAAATTCAGATTGATCAAAAAGACATTCTTTTCATAGATGTAATTTGTCGTGGTATAGAAATCATTTGAATAGGTCGTAATTCTTTGTTCATTAACTCCCCATTTCTTATTCAGTTCGATAAACTGCCATAGCAATTGAGCTGTAATGGCACCTTTTAAGAATCCCTTACTGAGGTTGAAATGTGGAGTAAGGAACCTTGAATCCTTTCCTTGAACTGTTGGTCTTTCGGATAGGTAATTGACCTGTAAACCGGTGCTCCAAGTTGGAGCAAAATCTGCTTGTATCCCAGCATTGATGGAGTACACCCAGTCTTGGTTTGTTCGGGTTTCTTGATAGTCCAGTACCTTTCCTGAAACCTTGTAGTTATAAATATTAGCACCAGCATTGACCTTTAACCATGTCAATGGCTTTCCCTCGCCACCGATTTCCATACCATATCTTGAAGCATAGTCTGCATTGGTAAATACACGGCGTAAGATCGTGTCTGCATAAACAGAGTTTACACGTTGGATTGGATTTTTAGTATATTGGTAGTAAGCATTCAAGAATAAACTACCTGCATTTAATTTTTTCACAAGTCCCGTTTCCGCATTAGTAGTGAATTCAGGTAATAATTCCGGATCACCTTGTTCCAATGTTTCCGAGTGTTCACGCTCAGGAATAGGGTTCAGCTCAAAGTTATTGTTTCTTTGCACCCTTCTTGCAGCTGCTAATTTCCATGACCAACCAGCTCCCAGATCATGCATCAGATTAAAGCTTGGGTAGAGTTGGTGGATGGAATAGGGATATTCTTGATTATTGTCCAATAGCAGGAGATCTCTTTGATAATACTCATAACGAAGGCCAAGGGAAAGTTGTGTGTTGTTGAATTTCCGATCATATTGGCTAAACAGGGCATGTACTCGGTTGGTTGCATTTAAACGGCCCGTGAATTCTGGGTTTATTTGAAGGTATTGACCACCCTTTTCCTTATAAAAGTATTCAAAATTTCCCTTTTGCCTATCATTCCTTAGTTGGTAACCTGAAATCAATTCTGCATTGTCGAATTTCCATTGATGTTGTAGGGAGAGCCGCAAACCATGCAATGGATTTGTATAGATATTATGGGACCATTGCACCGTATCGACGTTGTTTTCAATATTCCCATTTTTTGTGGATCCATAGATGTTGGCAAATTCATAGATGGCTCCTAATTGTAGGGAGTGCCTTGGATTTATTTTATATTGATAAGAAAAGTCCACTAAGTAAAACTCACCTTGTTTGTTCTGTAGATTGGAATTGAAGTAATCTAAGCTGGAGATTTGATCGCCGCTGGAAGGCTGGATAGTTCTGTTATTATAATGAATATCAGCGAGCCTATCTTGGAATCTTCTTGAAGCCAGAACCCCTAAATTCAGGTTGTGTTTTTCAGATAGTTCATATGCAGCGTTTAATCTTAATCCGAAATTGTATTTGTCAAAACTACGTTCTCCTTTTGAAGGGAAGAAGGTTTGTTTGTCTCCAATGATGGTATTTACATCACCATCCCTGAAGCCGGCATTATCATTTCGAAGGTAGTTGGCAGATCCATTGAGTTCCAGCTTATCTTTTTTCAATTGGAAAGAAATATCACCTCCGAATCGTTTTTGACTTTCGATATTGTCATAATCGTCGATGCTAGGTAAGCCAGTCTGAAGGTTTAAGATCCATGCGAATCCATTTGCTGCTGATTTCTTTGTTTTTAAATTGATAATACCACCTTTTCCATCTGGATCATACTGTGCAGTAGGGCTTGTGATATATTCCACTTCTGAAACATCATTGGCAGCAATCTGCCCGAGTATGGTAGCAGGATCTAAAAAGGTTGGTTTACCATTGATTAGTACGATAACACCTGAATTCCCACGCATACTGATGTTTCCATTGGCATCGACAGATGCTGAAGGAAGGTTTTTGACGATATCTAAAGCAGTTCCGCCGACAGCATTTTTATATTGGCTGGCTTGATAGGTCTGTCGATCACTGCTATGTTTCTGGGCAGCGATATTTGCCGTAACAGTTACCTGTTCTAAACTTTGCTGAGCACTAGAAATTAAGATGTTTCCTAAATCAATGGATTTTTGACCCTTTATTTCAATTGAACTGTTCTTTTGACTGTAGCCAATAAACTTGATCTGTAATATGTATGGACCATTTTTCAGGTCCGTGAACTGAAATCTACCGGTTGTATCGGTAATCATTCCATCGATTACCTTTTTGTTGACATCTAATAATCCTATACTGGCATAGGCTATTGGAGCTGATGATAGTGAATCTTTAACTGTTCCGGAGATTTTTGATGTTTGGGCGATGCTAAATTGAACAGAGAAAATGAAGCAAAGTATGGCAATAATCCTTTTCAATGGTTTAAGTTTTTTTTCAAAAATAGAAAAGTAAAATCAGGATATGGATTGGATTGGAAATTATACCATTATATTTTCAAATCGACTTTTTATTAATTGAAAAATCCCCAATACGATTAGGTATTAGGGATTTTTAATGGGCTTGATCCAATCTATTTCTTAAGATATAGATTGAAGTATTTTGCAATTTTATCGTACATGTGGATTCTATCCTTTCCAACTACATTATGTTCGTGTGTTGGGTATAGGAAGTAATCAACCTGTTTACCGGCTTCAATACATTTTTGGATAAATTCCATGCTATGTTGTTGAACTACTACAGGATCTTGAGCACCATGGATAATCAATAAGTGACCATTCAATCGATCAGCCTTGTCTAGCATAGAGGTTTTTTCATACCCTTCAGGATTTTCCTGTGGAGTATCCATATAACGCTCGCCATACATCACTTCATAATATTTCCAATCGATTACCGGTCCACCTGCTACTGCAGCTTTAAAGATATCGTTATGTTTGGTCATCAATGAGCTCGTCATAAATCCACCAAAGCTCCAGCCAAATATTCCCAAGTTTTCTGCATCTACATAAGGTTGGGATTTAAGGTATTCAATACCTTTCAATTGATCAGCCATTTCGGCTTCACCTAGATTGCGATGGGTTATGCGGGTAAAGTCACGACCGCGTGCATCGGAACCTCTATTGTCCATCGTAAAGACAAGGTATCCTTGCTGTGCCATGTATAAATCGAAATAACCCACGCCACCTAGCCATTTGTCCGTAACCAATTGCGCATGCGATCCACCATATAAATAAACCATCACAGGATATTTCTTATTGGGATCGAAATTGACAGGATAGGTGATTCTAGCATTCAAAGGTGTTTTACCATCTGCTGAGGTCAGGGTTTTGAACTCAATTTTAGGTAAATTAACCTTTCCAGTGAATGGATTAGTTGCTGTAACCAGTTTTTCGGCCTTGTTAGATTTTTTGTCAATAACCTGAACGATATTAGGGATATCCAAATTGCTGTATTGATCCAAAATATACTTTCCAGAGCTACTAACAGTTGCATTATGCGTACCATTGATACTGGTCAATTGGGTAGTTTTTCCAGATATCAGATCGACTTCAAATAAATGGCGTTCCATTCCCTGATTACTGGCGCCAATGTAATATCCTTTACTTCCTTTCGCATCAAATCCTTGAAAATCTGTTACTATGACATCTTGATAACCTAAGTTTTTGATCAGTTTACCATCTGTGGTATAAAGGTAAAGTTGGTTAAAGCCATCTTTATCGGTCTGGTATAAAAACTGATTCGGGTTATTTGGCAGGAATTCCAATGCTACCTGAGGTTCAACCCAAGAAGTTGAAGATTCTTCGAATAAAGTTTGCACAAGAGCTCCGCTTCTTGCATCATATTTATTCAATTTTAGATGGTCCTGTCCTCGGTTTAATACCCCAACATATACAAACTCATTTGAAGGATCCCATGTTACAATTGTTAGGTATTGTTCTTTTGGTTCCCCAGTTTGCAATTGAACATACTCTCCAGTTTCTGTATTGAAGATGTTCAATGTAACTTCCTCACTTTTCATACCAGCCATAGGATAGCGGATGTCCTTAATGCTGGCCACTCGGGTATCCCATTGCGGTAATGGATATTTGCTGACCATGGTTTCATCCTTGCGATAATAAAGCAGCTTTTTGTCATCTAGCGACCACCACATTCCTTTGGCAATACCAAATTCATTACGGTGAACGACAGAGCTCCCATTTACTATGCCATCAACTGTGTCTTTGGTGACGGTTATTTTGCTGCCATCGGCTTTAAGGATTTCAATATTATTACCGATCAGGTAGGCCGTGTTTTTATTTGCATGGCTAAATTCCTCAGCATCCCTGTTACTTGGAAGGGTCGCATTGAGCTTAGCTTTTTTGCTGTTTACATTGAAATTGATGTTATAGCTGTTTTTTTCACCATTGATAACCAGGTTGATGTTTTCCTTATCAATCCATTTGTAATTATTTGGAAAGGAGCGTAATGAGAATTTATCATTTGCGGCTATTTCCTTTAAGGCTTGTAGGATATCGTTGGTTGAAGCCAATTGAACAGGATTCCAATTATTCTTTGCTTCGCGAGCCAATAGGTTTTGGTAAGTACTGTCCAGGTTGGAGAATGCATCTGCATCTTTGATCCATTTTGCTGCAGTCAGTGTTTTAGGAGCAAACTTGCTTGGTCCATAAACCGTTTCATCGATTGTGAAACCTCTTTGACCATAAGCAACTGAAGAGCTTAATAATAGTAATACCAGTAGCTTTTTCATTGTTTAATCAAATTTAATGATGACGAAATTAAGGAATTGTTAGGAAAGGAAGGGAGAAAATGGAAAAAGTCAGGATAGTACAGGACACATAATCGGAAAGAGAGGACTATCTTAGTTTTAAGTTGAACTGGGACAACCACATATTGCTCAGACAATTAACCATATAACCTGTAAACACTAATTAAGATCGAACTCAGAATAATTAGATACAAAAGTTACATATAAGATCCAGGGTAATCGTGGGCTTTGAGTGGATTTCTACTCGATGGGATTTATTTGCCTTTAAATAGGGCGAGGTGGGCGTGTATTGGTTTTTGGTTAAGAGTTTTAGGAGCTGGTATTCCTGTTTTTTTTAAGAAACAAATAACACATAATATAAACCTTTTAAACTTAAAACCATGATGAGAACCTACATCCGATGTGTTCCTTTATTGTTATTTTTCTTGTTAGCAAAAATGACATATGCCCAGGAACTCACGATTACTGGACGAGTTACCTCGACTAACAACGAGCCCTTAGCAGGTGTTTCGATCAAGAGTAGCTCTGGCAATGCCAGTACAAGCACTGATACCAATGGTGTTTATGAAATCAAGACCAGTTCAAATGCTAACCTGACCTTTACATTTATAGGTTATATTACCCATAGCGAATCAGTTAACAACCGAACGGAAATCAATGTTCAGATGAGTACCTCCTCTGAATCCATTGAAGAAGTAGTGGTAGCTGTAGGGTATGGGGTAGTCAAGAAAAGTGATCTGACCGGTGCAGTTGGTACCGTTCAAGGCGAGGCATTGCGTGAAAGACCAGCATCCAATCTGAACCAAGCCCTAGGAGGAAAAATAACGGGTGTAAATGTTTCCACCAGCTCTGGCCGTCCAGGCGGTCGGGCCAATATCAGGATCCGGGGGTCGAGTTCCATCTCCACCACCAATAATCCATTGTACGTAATAGATGGTGTAATCATGAGTAGAGATGGATTACAGAATGGTAGTTCACCGATTGATTATATCAATCCAAATGATATTGCTTCCGTGGAGGTATTGAAGGACGCCTCATCAACAGCTATCTATGGTGCCCGTGGTGCCAATGGGGTTGTTATTGTAACTACTAAGCGTGGTACTTCTGGAGGTGGAAGAGCTACATATGATGCAGAGGTTGGGGTAGGGTATGCTCCAAAATTATTGCCGGTTTTGAGTTCAGAAGAATTCTTAGCTGTTGAAGAATTAGCCTATGAGAATGCCAAGAAATTTGACCCTGTAGGTTGGGCTACAGGTACAAAATATACCGATCCTAAAACCAAACGGACCAACCCATTACTTTTTGATTCCAATGGCAAACCGCTTTACAATACGGATTGGCAGAAGGAGGCTTTCCGAAATGCTATTACACAGAACCATCAATTGGCTTTTACCAATGGAAATGAAAAAGGTTCTTATGGTGGATTTGTGAATTACAGAAATGAACAAGGCGTTGCATATGGCTCATGGCAGAAAAGATATTCAGCAAGATTTGTATTTGATACTGAGATCAAAGATTGGTTAAAGGTAGGTGGTGTATTGAGCTATACGGATCAAAAGGATAAGCAAGTTGATGAATTGGGCGGTGGAGGAATTACCATGATGCGTCAGGTACTTGAGGCATTGCCATTGATACCTGTTCGATATGCAGATGGTAGATGGGCAAGTAACCGCGATTATCCAGGTATGGAAGGTGGGGATAACCCAATCCGTGTAGCTGATGAAAGACTTTATTACCTATCTACCCAACCCTTTATTGGTAATATGTATGCCAATATAAAATTAATGGATGGGTTAGAGTTCCGTACCTCGATTGGTACGAATATCATCAATCAACGGAAAGATTATGCAGCAGCTGCAGGTCTGCAATATATTTCAAGTGATGGTTCTGCCAATGTGGACAATAAACGATTCAACTCCTGGCAATTTGAGAACTATTTTACCTACTTAAAAGATTTTGGAAATATTCATTCCATTAATGCTATGTTAGGTTTTTCATGGCAGCATACCGATTATTTTGGTTCCTATGCCAGTTCCAGCAAGTACACGGATTTCTACTATCAATTCAATAATTTGGGAGCAGGGGCTACCATGAATGCACCTTCTTCAGGTGCGAATGCCAATGGTTTGAACTCTTACTTCACGAGGATCAACTATACCTTGTTGAACAAATACCTATTCACCTTTACTGGTCGTGTGGATGGATCTTCCAAATTTGGACAGGATAACCAATATGCCTTTTTCCCTTCTGCAGCAGTGGCATGGAAAATCAATGAAGAGAACTTCTTAAAAGATTCGGAGAGCATCTCCAATTTGAAGTTAAGGATGAGCTATGGAGCAACAGGTAACTCTGAAATCCCAGCCTACCGCGCATTAGCCGGTATGGGGAATTATGAAATCATTCAAGGTGGTGATCGTATGGTCGGTGTAGGAACTGGCAGAATTGCCAACCCAACTTTAAAATGGGAGCGGACGGAGCAAGTCGATCTGGGACTTGAATTAGGTTTGTTCCAAAACAAGTTGAACTTCGAATTGGATGTATATCACCGTCAGGTTAACGATATGCTACTCGATGCCCCGATTCCATTGTCCAGTGGGTATGGAACCATTTTCAGGAATATTGGAAGTATGAAAAATGATGGGATAGAATTTGGCGTCAACGTGGCCAATATCGGCAATGATGTTTTCAGTTGGTCAGGATTGTTCAATTTCTCCTACAACAGAAACCAAGTTTTGAGATTGATTGGTGGTGCAGATATCTATAGTGGTGCGACCATTATCAGAGAAGGCGAGCCGGTTGGATCTTTTTGGGGTTTCCAACATCTAGGGACCTGGTCCAGCGCAGACGAAGCTGAAGCCAAGAAATATAATATGCTTCCGGGTGATGTGCGATATCAGGATATCAATGGAGATGGCGTCATCAATGATAATGATAAAACCATTATTGGTAGAGGGATTCCAGATGGTTATGGAACATTCTCCAACACCTTCAAATATAAAAATCTATCCTTATTGATCGATTTGCAATATATGTTTGGTAATGACGTGATTGATCGCAGTATTCACTCTGCTGAGGACAGACAGGGGATAGCAAACAGTTATAAGACGGTATTGAACGCTTGGACAGAGAGTAACCAAAACACTCCGATTGCACAGGTACGACCTATCAATGCCTATTATACAACAAATAACGATAGCCATAAAGTTTCAGATGCCTCCTTTATCAGAGGTAGAAACCTAATGCTTTCTTATACATTGAATCCAGATGTAGTTTCAAGAATGAAATTGGATCGACTACGCTTTTTTGCTTCCGTACAGAACTTCTTTGTGATCACGAAATATTCGGGTTATGATCCAGAGGTTTCTAATTCAGGCTCTGCATTTGATCAGGGATTTGGTCTATATGATTATCCAAGACCAAGGGTATTTACATTCGGATTAAACATTGGATTATAATAAAACAGGAAAATCATGAAATACATTAAATATATCAAGAGAACGATTCAAATAACTACAGCCGTAATATTAACGGCAGGTATAGTAGGCTGTTCGGGTTTTTTGGACGAATCCGATCCCAGTAATTTTACGGTGGAGAACTATTTCACCAAACCTGAACATGCCCGTAGTTCCGTAAGTGCTATTTACGCCAATTTAAGAAACCCAATGGTAAGTGGATTTGGTGGGGGAACCTGGATGATGCTTGAATTTGCTACGGGATTGGCGGGAACAGATTTAGGTCAGGCGGTAAACAGTTACTACGTAAAGGACCTCAGAAACACTTCAGACAATGGTTATGGCCTAGACTATTGGACGACCTATTATAAAGGTATCGGAAATGCAAACCTTTCAATTACGTATATTCCTCAAATCACGATGGATGAAGCTGAAAAGAAACGGATCTTAGGCGAAGCTCATTTCTTAAGGGCATTTTTCTATTTTAATCTGGTGCAGATGTTTGGGGAAATCCCTTTGGTAACGGAAGCTGTAAGTCTGACATCAGAGCAGCTTTACCCAGAACAGGCAACCGTAGAGAAGGTCTATGAATTAATAGTAAGTGATCTGAAAGTTGCAGAGAACTCCGGTTTGCCATGGAGTGATCAAAGTGGGAAAGTAAATATGGGAATTATTAAATCCTTGATGGCAAAGGTTTACTTGACCATGGCCGGTTATCCATTGAACAAAGGGGCAGCTTATTTTGACCTTTCAGCCAAAGCATCTGAAGAAGTCATCAACTCCAAGCAATATCAATTGTTCCCTACCTATGCCGATCTACATGATCCCAAAAAGAAAAATGGGGTAGAGAATATCTTTAGCATTCAATATAAGACGCAGGTCATTGCCTCCAATTGGCAAGTCGCCATCATTCCTTACAACAAGAATATATCTGCGTATTCAGATGAAACAGGTGGAATCTATGCTACCAAGGATTTTGTGGAATCCTATGATGCAAATGACTTACGACGAGCTGAAAAGCAGTTTTTCTTTACCAAATATACCCATGAGTCTGATCGTAGCAAAGAAGTCAATTTAGGGGGATATTTCCTTTATAAGCATTTTGATGAGGCGGCGCAGACAAGTACGACAAACAGTGACCTGAATTGGTCTATCCTTCGATATGCTGATGTGTTGTTGATGTATGCTGAGGCAGCAAATGAAGTGTCTGGACCTAACCAAAAGGTATATGATGCGGTAAATGCGATCAGAAAAAGGGCAGAACTTCCAAACTTGAGCGGTTTATCCAAGGATCAACTTCGAGAAGCTATCTGGAAAGAGCGTTGGCATGAGCTCTGCTATGAGAATGTCACTTGGTTTGATATGGTGCGTTTAAGGAAGGCTTTCAATGTGAGTACCAAGAAATTCGACAATTACGTAGGTCACAAATTCTCCTATGGTCCAGTTTTGACCGAGCGGGAGTTATTGTTTCCAAAGCCTACAGCAGAAATCAGGAATAATAATAAACTAGTGCAAAATAAGGGCTATTAAGTGTTATAGATGTTTATTTAGAAAGCCGTCGATTGACGGCTTTCTTTATTTTTAAAACTTATACCGTGCGACCATACTGCCCCGATTGGAGGTTTTTGTTCCAGAAAAACCAGTTTCAATCTCGATGATATCCTTATTGATCAATGGGATTTGGTAGCCGGCAAACAAAGAACGATATAAAGCAGGCTTGAAATCAGGACCTATCCTTTGTCCATCTGCTTTTTGTAGGGTGCTGCCTTCATAAGCTAACCCTAAAGATCCGGCAATATATAGGTTCTTCGAAAGATAATATCGAATTCCTCCATTCAGGGAAAAAACCTCATGTTTCCAGATTTCAGGCATCGTTAAAAGAACATTTTTGGATATACCCCGAACGGTGACCTCATAATTTAAGGTTGAAAAGAAACTTATTTTATTTAAAGGTCGGTATTCATAGATCATTCCTACTCCATAGGAAGCACCATGATGGGAAAAATCATAACCCAGCATCGGACCTATTCCGATTGAATGAGTTTTTGCAGGTAAAGAGTCTTGGGCGTAACTGATATTCAGGACGCAGCAGAGAATCTGTGTTGAAAATAACGGATAGTTCATATGAAAATAAATTATATTACAACGATAAATATTTCTATACAGTAAAATTATTCCAAAGTAATTGAAAAAGAAATTTCTTTAACGTTTTTAACATAATAACTTGTTTATTATTAAAAAGTTAGCATTTTTTAACAGTTGGTTTGTATGAAAGCAATTAGATATTTTTAGCTCAATTAAAAGTTTGTTGTACGCTTATTTTTATTTATAATGATAATTTATTGATTTTTTTAGGTAAGCGATATATAATCTATCTCATTTTTATATATTTTTGCTTTCTGAAATTATAAGTCTTTAGTTATAAGATATTTCATAAGCAGTTTGAAAAATCAAAAAAGCCGTTCACTAATTATTTAATAGGCCTTACTCATTCAAAGTTATATCCTACTCATTGCCATTTAAATTATTGCCATTAAGCATTAGATTTAATTCAAAATGAATCAATATTGGTTAATTACTGATTTTGATTTTAGACGTTTCGCTAACTTTTAATACGCATCCGATGAATCTAACACAGGATACACAATCAAGCCAATATTACGATTTCAACGGTCATATTATTGATATGGTTGGCCAGATTCTGCAGCAGAAATTCCTAAAGGTGGAAATAGGTGATTTTGATGTAGGAAACTTAGTTGTTGAGAATCATAAAGAGCCAACGAATTCCTTCTTTTATAAATGTAGAACGGATGGCATGAATCATGCTAACCCAGAAACTGAACAGATCTGGTTAGCTTATTTTGATTTCTTCTTTCCTCCTGAAGATATTGTCCCTTTAATGCCGGAGCTTTTCCATGCTATCCGGCAAAAAGAATTGAATAAGGTCTATTTCTTTTTTCAGCGTGCAAGGCCACAGCAGATTGGCGATTATAAATGGCATTTTGCTACCAGTAAATTATTTGCCCTTGGTGATGAAAGCCAGCCTGGGATATTATTTCGATATGCTTTTGAGTTGAATAAGGCAGAGAATAAACCACTTTCCTTAAATGATGAATCCTATTTCCAAAAGTATTGTAACCGTGTGATGTTGCTGAGCAAACGTGAAAAGGAAGTCATCAAGTTGATTGTTGAAGGTAAGTCTAGCCAGGATATCTCGGAGTTGTTGTTTATTTCCATCCATACCGTGAACAACCATCGAAAGAATATTACCAACAAATTGGAGATTAATAATCTATGTCATCTGACCAAGTTTGCGATATTGTTCAATATGGTTTAGGGCAGTCCTGACGGAGGAAGGATCTGGGAATAATACAACCCTTATTTTCGGAATAATTCCATTGGCGGACTTTCCTGCACCTTCGGTTAGCACCCTGGGGTCATCCTGAGAATAAAAAAATTGGGCTAAATTTATCGGAAGGTAATGACAGCATGTTGGCAATAAAAATAAATTAGCACTTTTATTTATTAAATATAGAACCCCCTTTGGGGTTCCATTATTTTAGCTGGCATGGCACGCTAGCCTGGAAGTCGCGCAAAAACGATGTTCGATTAATCGAACATCGTTTTTGCATTAACCCAATATAGTTTACATCCATGCTAAAATAATTTATCCCCGCAGGGGATATATAGCGGATAAAAAATATTCTTCAGATAAATAAATATGAGCTTGAATGGCTAGAAACACAGATTTAACAAACTTGTAATTGGTACGGAGGAAGGATCTCGGATTATTACATACCTAATTCTGGGAATAATTGCATTGGCGTACAGGTCCTCCATCTTCGATGGAGAATGACAAGGTCATGAGGGGGAGAATCGTACAGATTCCTCACTCATCGTTCAGAATCAAAATGCGCTAAAGAGGGATTCAGAGTGAAACGAAGAATCTATTTTTTGTTTTTTTTTTAGCAAAATTGTGTCATTGCGAATCGTAAGATGAGCAAACTATTTTCTTTCTTCAGGAAGATTTATTGAAAAATATTTCAACCCTGCTTGAGGTTCATTAAATGATAAATTTAATTTCGAAAGCTCGCATTTCTCCGAGATGTTTCGTTCCTCAACATGACACCAAAAAACCTAATTTAATGACATTTCACCTCTGCTGGGGTTAGCCATTATTACCAATCTTCCATCTACACATATTTCATCCCCGCTAGTTTTTTTTAAAATGAGGCATGGATTGTTCCAAGACGCTTCGGGGAAACCTCAAGTTGACATTTAGAAAATAAAGGAATGACACCTGCCTTCAATGAAATGACTATTGCTAGCTATTGATGTGGAAAGGTTTTATGCAGAAATTTATTCAAGAATTACAGTATCTAGGAACAAGCACTCTAGCTTCCATCAATAACCAATCATCATGATAGATCAAGCCCTTATATTGTTTAAGACTGAACTGCTGGCTTATTTAAGTTCTAAAGGAGATAATGCGGCCGGAGTCATCATCGATAATATTGGTTTGTCTGAAACTTCTGCTGGCAATGGTTTGCCCGATAATATTGTAATCAGTCTGGTCAATATTGAGGAGGAGAATACCCTGAAGAATCAATCGCCGTTGCGACGGATGCCAGATGGTTCAGCCTATTATGAAAATCCTGCTATCTATATCAATCTTTATGTATTGATTACATGCAATTATGCTGGAGACGGTTATTTATTGGCCCTGAAAAGGCTATCCATGGTGATCCGTTTTCTGCAAAGTAAAAGCAGTTTTTCATCATCCAATCCTGTAAATATTAATCCAATTGATCCTGACAAAACTGAACCCTTCCATTTTAATATGGAGCTCTTCACCTTATCTTTTGAACAGATCAATTACCTATGGGGATCCTTGGGGGGTAGGCAAGTGCCATTCGCGATGTATAAGCTCCGGTTGATAAGCCTGTCTGAACATGTGAAAGTAAGGAATGCTCCTTTAATTGAAGAAATCGAAACTAAGCTCAGTAAAATAAATTGACGCCATGAGAACGCTGTACAAACCGTTATTTGAGGTAAAACTCCTCCACGAATTCTATCTGACCGATAGAACGGGAAATAACGTTTTTGATTTGAGCGCACAAGCAGATCGACTTGATTTTCTCTTTCAGAAATATGAATCTTTTGCAGAAGAGATCAATAATGATCTGTCCTATGAAGTTTCGGAAAGCTGTCAGGAAATGTTCAAGAACTATGGTTTAAAGTTAATACCAAGTTATTCTGGATTAAAGGTTTTGATAGAAGTTAAACTCAAGAAATTAGCAAGTGGAGTGAGTACTTTTGAACCTATACATAAGTTAGAGGATGACCTTCATATTCCAATCTTGATCAAGAGAAAAACCTCAAGATTTGATTCAATTAGCAATCAAAAAGTAGAACGAAATATCAATTCCACTTATTTATTCTGCAATGATTCCTCCTTATCTGGCTCCCGAAACTTTCCATATCTACATACTGAAGTGGCCAATCATGATGCCGCTATTGAATATGAGCAAGGGGAATTGGCAAAGTTTGGTCCTAATGATATAAGGGCATTTTATGTAGATACGGCCAATAACAAGCAGTGGCTAAGTAAAGCTGGAAAGTCATTTGCCAATGAAAATGATCGGTTATTATGCGGGGCTAACTTTAGTTATTTCTTCGTAAATGCCAATAATATCAGCAAAGCAGATTTTATACTCAAGGATCATTTGGGGAATATTATCCAAGAACTACATTTTAAAGCTTCCAATCCATTTGCAAAGGTTCATTTAGCTTTTGATCCTAAACTATTGAAGATGCTACCAGAGGAAAAGATTAGCAATGAGTTGCTCTATAATCTGGAAGTTAGTGGAACGGGCTCTTTTGCTAAATCCCATAAAGTTGTTTTTTACTCCGATAAGCAAGAGTTAAGTAGCAGCATTGGGGTGATTCTCATTAAAGTAAAAGGGAATATAAGTGGCTATAAGCTATTTGATGCATCAGGTAAACTGATTACCCGAAAAAATCAATTTAATGTCACTGATCCAGCAGCACCGGTATTTGAAATTAATATCTCCAGCAAGGCTTCATTTTGGAGGTATATCAATAACAGAAATCGTGCTTTACAGAATGGTCTTTATTCTGACCTTTTGCAAACCATTGATGCCGTGTTAATTGCTAAAGAACCGCGACCATTGACCGCTAACACTACTTTATTTAGGTTACCGGATAGTAGTTTATTTTATCTTCCTAATCCTACAGGGACTCAGGAAATCCATATTGAGAATAAAAAGATATACAGTGATATAATGGTTCCAGAATCAGATTTATTTCCACTGGCACCTTGACCATAATTAAAAGAATAATAAATCAAAATCTATTGTTATGCAAGAATATAAAACCCCCGGAGTGTATATAGAGGAGATTCCACATCTTCCACCTTCGATTGCTTCGGTAGAAACGGCTATTCCAGCATTTATTGGATATACTGAAATAGCAAAATGGAAAGAAACAGATGATCTTAGGAATAAACCCTGGCGGATTGAGTCCATGCTTCAGTATGAACAATATTTTGGATATCCAGATCCGGAGAAGGAAAGCTTATCTGTTGTCTTTGGACCTAATGCAGATGTCAATGGGAAGATCGATGATACAAAAAGATCTAAATTCCTGATGCATTATAGTATGCAGCTATTTTTTGCGAATGGTGGAGGTCCATGCTGGATCTGTTCTGTAGGAAACTATGTAGACAGTGGAGGTTCTATTGTTGCCAGTAATCTGACGGATGGGCTGAAAGAGATTGCAAAGATCAATGAGGTGACCTTGTTGGTTTTTCCGGACTCGACCAATTTGAGTACAGCCTCTGATTATTACAATGTGCATACAGAGGCTATCAACCAATGTGTAGAGTTACAGGACCGTTTTACCGTTTTGGATGTCTATCATGATCCGGCTAATCTGACACAGTGGAGTCTAGATATCGATTTATTGAGAAGTATACTCTCTGGAACGACAGAATTCTATAAATATGCGGCAGTATATTTTCCAAAATTGTTTACTGGAGTTGATTATAACTATAAGGTAGCTGGGGATCCAAGTAAGGATAACGATGAACTGGTCAGCATTACCGGAGTGGCCGGAGCTAGCACCCTTAAAGAATTACTGGCTATCAATAATGAGAAATACTTTCAGGCAAAGAGTGCCATAACCAATATTCAGATGCTTATGCCAGTTTCTGCTGCCATGGTGGGGGTATATGCTCAGGTTGATAATGCAAGGGGAGTCTGGAAAGCACCTGCAAATGTCAATGTTGCCAATGCGATCCGGCCAGAATTCCTGATCAATCAAAAGGAACAGATGAACCTTAATGTAGATACGACCGCTGGTAAATCCATTAATGTTATCCGCTCATTTCCTGGAAGAGGTCCTGCCATTGTTTGGGGAGCTCGCACATTAGCGGGAAATGATAATGAATGGCGTTATGTTCCAGTGCGGCGATTCTTTTCCATGGTGGAGGAATCTGTTAAAAATGCTACTGAGCAATTTGTATTTGAACCCAATGATCGCAATACCTGGGTGCGGGTTAAATCGATGATCGAGAATTACCTGACTCAGCAATGGAAAGCTGGTGCATTAATGGGCGCATCGACCAAAGAAGCATTCTTTGTTCATATCGGGCTTGGGGAAACCATGACGGAATTGGATATCTGGGAAGGCAGGATGATCGTAGAGATCGGTATGGCGGTTGTTCGTCCGGCCGAATTTATTATCCTTCGTTTCATGCATAAAATGCTGGCAGAGTCCTAAGCCAAGTTTATTGTAAATTTTAAAAAACCATTGTTATGACCATTGAAAGCTCAAATATGCGAAACCCGAAAAACGGGAATTGTAATGGTAATGAGGCAAAGACAATAACTCAGAAAAATCTCCATCAGATAAAGGAAGATTACTGCAATAGACTGAAAGGGAAGTTAGGTGAGTTGAGTGAAAGTGAGGTCACCAGTGATGGGACCCTGATGATGTACGAAAAGAAGAAATGTGTTTTTGTCAAAACAGAAAAGAATTACCAAATGCTCCGAAACCTGGAATTGAAGGTCGGGGTAGAATTGATACAGTCATCGGAAGAAATAAAAAAGAATGTTGCGGCAAGCATCAGCCAGAATGATGCATTGGTGGCAGGGTTGAAAGCGGTGTTGATGACGGCCAAGAATGCAAAGGTTGCTTTCGGAAATCTTCGGGAATCGGCAGCAAAATTGGATGCTGCTATGAATGATAGTTGTAATTCTGGGCAACTAAAGATTTTGGGATGCTCAAATGATAACTGTAATGATGCTGAAAAACGAAATGAATCGGATAATCGGCCAAATGAATGCCAAGATGCCTGTCGGATTTTGAACAAACTGGTTGAAAGACCGGTTGACCTGAGCCTAGAAATTGATATTATCTGCAATTCAGTGGCTGATATCATTGGTATACAGTCCTTTTCAAATATTAAATCCTTAGAGAAATTCCAACAGGATTTTGCTGGCAATGCCAAAACTTTTGATGATCTAATCCAAGCGCAGATCAATACGGCGACCGCGGGATTAAAGAAATCTCAAGATGATCTGACATTGGCGATTAAATCCCATACGCAATCCAGTTATACCCTTTATGGTAAACGCAATGAATTGGAAACCTTGGTTGAAGTCAAGGATTATCTATGCTGCCATAAATGCAGTTGCATCGGCGACTGTGGTTGCAATGAAGGGAATAATGAGGAGAATAACAGATTCAAGAAGTGTAAATGTGATATCTGCGACATCTGTAGGGAGGTCACTGAAATCTATTGCATCCGTGATAATGAAGGTGGCTCAAGCTGTGATTGATTGAGGAAACATTTTCAATATGGTAAATTTTAAAATAGACAATTATGTTAAGCTATAATGAAATAAGCAATTCTGAGCGGGATATTTTTGATTGCTGCGATCAAAAACCAAACGGTAATGAGCCAGGAGGAGATTGTTGCTATGATGCATGGATGGGTGATCTGGTCCAAGTAACCTCAGATTGGAAGGCAGCAAATGCCTACGCCAGCAATAAGGAACTGGAATATAACCTGAGCATTGAGGAAAGAGATCGACTCAAGGCATGGTTTGCTGACTGGGAAGCTACAGATGAAAATGCAGATGCCCTGTGTCGCCAACTGGAACTATTTATCCTCTTGCTACAAAAGGTCTGCATCGTTACGGACAAAACCAATAAAGCCATAGAGATCTTATTCTGTATGGTCGAGGATCTTTATATCCGTGTGGATAGATTGAAGTCAAACTATGACAAGTTAATCCTATGTATCAATTGCTTGAAACGACCAGAGTTGGCACCAGGAATTGGGATCATGAAAGTCCTTGAAGACTATGGCCAGAAATTAGATGCTGTGATCTTAACCCGAGACATCATGATTCCACAGGTTGTTGCCGTAGTAGAATTAGCCTACGGTCTGCACATCAATATCTGTGAAGAGTATGGTCTGAAAAGGACCATTCAATATTGGAAGGATAAATTCCATTGTAACCAATCGGGTACCGAAAGTACAGCTTATGCAGAGCAGGCCAAAATTGAAAGCAGTTCTGATTCCCATGAATGCTGTTGTATAGAGCCACATATCCACCTGCCGATCGATTCTGATGAATATTACCATCAATTGGAATCAGACTATAATCAGACCAAGCAGCGTGTTGATGTGCTGAAAAAGGAATTGGATTCCGCAAAAGAGAAAAGGGATGCACTTTTTGCATGCAAGCAAAGTCTTGAGAATGCAATCAATGAGGTGAATCCTGCAAATAAGTGTAAATAATCAATAAATCATTTGTTATGTCAAACGATCCTAAAAAAAACTACCCACTACCGAAGTTCCATTTTCAATTGGATTGGGGTGGTACTAGAATTGGTTTTACAGAAGTTAGTGGACTTGACTTTGAAACTGAGGTTATTGAATACCGTGAAGGCAGTAGCCCTACCTATAACAAGACAAAACAGCCTGGATTGACCAAATACCCGAATGTGACGCTGAAACGCGGTACTTTCTTTGGGGATTTTGAATACTTTGAACAGTGGAAAAAGACCATGATGTTCCAGGAAGGCAAGGAGAAATTTAGGAGGGATGTTACCATTCGATTACTGGATGAAGAACATCAACCGATTATCTCCTGGACACTCTCTAGAGCTTGGCCTTCAAAGGTACAATCCACTAATTTGAAAGCCGATGCCAACGAAGTGGCCATTGAAACCATGGAATTGGTGCATGAGGGTTTATCCATTGTAGAAGCTAAAAAATAAGTTATAAGCCATGGCTGACAATTTATATCAAACGGTCAATTTTCATTTTTCAGTGAATTTTACATTGAAAGGGAATAAGGCTGTGGATATTAAATTCCAGTCTGTAACTGGTTTGGACTCTTCGATTGATATTGAGACCATAAAGGAAGGTGGTGAAAACAGGTTTGAGCATGTTGTCCCTGGACGGCATAAATATGGTCCCTTGGTACTAAAAAGGGGATTGATTTCACCAGGTTCATCAGCGATTACGGATTGGTTGAAAAAGGCTTTCGACGACCAGGTTTATGAAACCTTGGAAACCGTGGTCATCAATCTATTGGATGAGGAACATCAATCCATTATGCATTGGAAAATTAACAATGTATGGCCAAGGAGCTGGAAACTTTCAGAACTGAATGCCGGGAGGGCGGAAGTACTGATCGAGACGCTAGAGCTGAATTATAACCGATTAATTTTTCAAAAATCATAGTTATGCCAGTTGAAGTTAGGGAGTTGGTCATTAAGGCGACGGTTGTTCAGGATCTTGCTTCCCCTGAAGGAAATGGAGGTTCTCAGGATAATGGTGTCACTGCTTCAGAGGAGCTGATCAAGATTTGCGTAGATAAAGTTTTGGATATTATTAAGGACAAAAATGAGCGCTAATTATAGTTCGGGGAAATTGGAGAAACTGTTGATCTATTCTTTTACAGATAGGCAGTTTCAGGTTAAGGGTGTGGAGCAAACCAATAAGCCAGCATTCGTAGCCCCGATCAATCCTGAGGCTTTTTCAAAGAACTTTAAAATTGAACACGATGTACAAAGACCCCACGGGTCTGGCTCTTCAGAAGTGAAATTTAAATCTACTGCGCCAGAGGAACTGAAGCTTGATTTTATTTTGGATGGTACCGGAACCATGGAAGGCTATTGGGAGGAATACAAAACCAAACCCGTCAATGAGCAATTGAAAATCTTCATGGACTGTGCCTATAATTACCAAGGTGACATCCACCGCCCCAATTTCTTGTTGATTATCTGGGGTTCAGAGATTCGATTCCGCTGTGTATTAGCAAATCTGGATGTGAATTTTACCTTATTTAAGCCTGATGGTACACCATTGCGGGCAAGGTTATCCGCAACTTTTCTGGATTACCAGTCTCGCGAACAGCGCATGGCAGAGGACAATCCCTCATCTCCAGATTTGACCCATCACCGAGTAATCAAACAAGGTGATCGATTGGATCTGATGACCTATGGTATTTACAATGATCCGAAGTACTTTTTACAGGTTGCGAAAGCTAATGGTTTGACCTCAATAAGAAGGTTACAACCAGGAAATGATATTTATTTTCCTCCTTTTAATAAAAACGAAAACTAATGGAAGAGCTCATCATACCGAATCCGTCCCAACATGATACTATTTCGTATGAAATATCATTGGGTGGGTCTAAAATGGATTCTTCTTACGAAATACTCAGTATATCCATTGATAAGGAAGTCAATCGGATACCCACTGCAAAGATTTTGTTAAAAGATGGGGATGCCGCATTAGGCAGTTTTGAAATCAGCAACAAGGAGGATTTTTTACCCGGCAGAGCGATTGAAATCAAGTTGGGTTTTGATAGCGACAATAAACAAGCATTTAAAGGCATCATAACGAAACAACAGGTAAAGGTTAAAGAAAATGGAGATACGCAATTGCAGATCGAATGTAAAGATGCCGCAATGCGAATGACCTTGGGAAGGAAAAGCAAATATTATCTAGACCAAAAAGACAGTGAAGTAATGGATAGCATCATCAGTGCTTATGCAGATTTAAAGAGTGATGTTGAAGCTACTCCCTTGAAACATAAAGAACTGATTCAGCATCACCTCAGTGATTGGGATTTTATTGCTTTGCGTGCCGAGGCCAATGGACAATTACTGTTTGTGAATGATGCTGAGTTGAAAATAGAATCTCCCAAAACAGATACTGATCCTGTATTACAGGTTACCTATGGATCCTCAATAATGGAGTTTGAAGCGGAGATGGACCTTCGCAGTCAATGGTCAAAAGTAGAGGCTCATTCCTGGGATTATAAAAACCAAGGATTGTTTACCGCAGAGGTTGATGAAGTTTCAGGATTTACGCAATTGGGAAATGTGAACAGTTCTGATCTTGCTTCTGCCAATAAATTGGAAAAGTTCTTACTCCATCATAGCGGTAACCTTTTGGAACAAGAACTAAAGGCTTGGGCAGAAGGGACAATGCTGCGCAGTAGATTAGCGAAAATCAGGGGCAGGGCAAGATTTACAGGTTTTGCTGAAATAAAACCTGGGGATATGGTGAAGATCGCCGGTGTCGGTGACCGATTTAACGGCAAGGCCTTTGTGACCGCGGTAAGACAAGAAGTAGGTGATGGTACTTGGTATACCAATATTCAATTTGGTTTAGATCCTGCAAGGTATTCTTCTTTATATCAAGATATTGATGATTTTCCTGCTGCTGGCCTGTTAGGTTCAATTCAAGGGCTACAGATAGGGAAGGTCCTGCAGTTGGAAAATGATCCAGATGGTGAAGACCGAATCTTGGTCAAGATTCCAATCATAGAAAACAATTCAAATGGCACTTGGGTTCGGGTGGCAAGCTTGGATGCAGGAAGTGATCGTGGTACTTTTTTTAGACCAGAAATTGACGATGAGATTATCGTAGGTTTCATCAATAACGATCCAAGGCATGCCATCATGTTAGGCATGTTGAACAGTAGTGCAAAACCAGCTCCACTTAAAGGAGCTGATGCCAATGATGAAAAAGGAATTTTCACCAGAAGCAATATGCGTGTGCATTTCAATGATGCCACCAAGACAATCAACATAGATACACCAGCTGGGAATAGTATAATCCTTGATGAAGACGGCAAGAAAATAGAAATCAAGGATCAAAACAGCAATAAAATAACGATGGATAGCAATGGGATCATAATGGAAAGTCCAAAAAACATCGAAATAAAAGCTGGTGCTGAACTGAAGATCAGCGCCGGCACCAAAATGGAAATTATAGGAAAAACCATGACCCTGAAATCAGATACCAATGTGAATATCAATTCAGCAATGACAAAGATTAATTCAGATGGAGTAACCGAAATCAAAGGGTCTTTGGTAAAGATAAATTAGAAATATAGAACTGGTTATGGCTTCAGCAGCAAGAATAAACGATTTGCATACCTGTCCCATGGTGAATCCTGGGCCAGTGCCGCACGTTGGTGGTCCAATTATAGGTCCAGGCGTACCAACGGTCCTCATTGGAGGCGTTCCTGCTGCTGTTGTTGGTGATTTGTTAGTCTGTACTGGTCCGCCAGACAGTATTGTTCAAGGTTCCATGACCGTCATGATCGGTGGAAAACCTGCAGCAAGACAAGGTGACATGACTGCACATGGTGGCACCATTGTAATGGGATTTACAACAGTTCAGATAGGAGGATAAAAATAAAGGACATGGAAAATTCTTTCAATTCATTTTTAGGAACAGGCTGGTCTTTCCCGCCTGAATTCAATAAGGTTTCCAATTCGGTGGAATTGGTTTCCGGAATTGAGGATATCGATCAAAGCTTGAATATTCTATTGTCAACAGCTCTGGGCGAAAGGGTCATGCAACCTAAATATGGCTGTGACCTGACTGACTATGTCTTTGAATCGCTGAACAGTTCAGTGATTGGCTACCTAAAGGATAGGGTGACCAATGCCATCCTGTTCTATGAACCGAGGATCCGAGTGGAACAGATAGAAATAACAAGTAGTGATTCCATGGAACTTATTGAGGGTCGCTTTACGATCAGCATTCAGTATTTCGTTCCAGGAACTAACTCCAGGTTTAACTATGTCTATGATTACTATTTAAATGAAGCATTAAAATCAATTTAAGTTGGATATTCCTAAAAGTCAGAAGTCATGCAATGTAAAGAGCTTATACATCCATTTCAAAACGATCCAGGTGTCAGCCAAAGGCAGCGGGTTATGGATGATCTGTTGGGGGCGAATGCCCAAATCGATGCAAGGAGCTTAGCAGACCTGTTGGATTATTTTGAAAAACTCTCTAGACATATCAACTATTATGATGCTGACCTCAATGTATCGGATTGGCAATCCTTTTTTCAGAACAGTTTGCCTTTTACCATTACATCCATTTTAAAATATGATGCCGACACAATAAGGGAAAAGCTTGCTTTCTATAACTTGCTTTTTGAAAAAACACCTTCAAAATCCAGCCTTCAATTGATCGTAAACTATGTTTTTCGATCTATTATCTACAAAATCTATTTCTGGAACTCTAAGCTCGAAGGCTCCGATTTGCCTGTAATGTTGTCATTGGATAAAATCATAAAAGATAAACTAGCTGACAGCTTGAAGGTCTTTATAGTTCAGGTCAATTCAGCAGTTAAGTTTTTTGGGACCAAGCCGATAAACCTTATGTGTTTCCTGGAATCGGATGAATGGAATTTAGACTTAACAGATTTATATGCTGTAAAAACCACCCAATCCATACAGGCTTCTGGAAAGAGTAAAAGATTGAGGATGATTGCCCTGAAGAATGAAATTCTTGCTATCGGCGAATCTTTTATTACTGTCATCGATTCTCTTCATGCATCAGCTGAAACTAGCCTAGAGCCCAGTTTCCTTTCGTTAAATGATGAATTCAAAGAGAAATTGAGTCCACATTTGGCCTTATTGTTCTCTTTTTTGAGGCTTTTCAGATATCTGCAACAGGATTTAAATTCCTTTACGAAAAAACACCTTGATTTCTTTTATAAAGAAGTCTTGTTGCTGCGTGCAAAACCTGCTATTCCTGATCAAGTGCATCTGGTTTTTGAAATACAAAAGCATATTCAAAAGTATCTTTTGAAGGAAGGAATCATAGTTAAGGATAGCAAGGATGCCAATAAGGTAGAGATCCAATTTGCTTTGGATGATCAGATTGTGGTCAATAAAGCCAAAGTTGTCGAACAACGCACGCTTTTCCTCAATAACAAAGTGCATGCAAGCAACAGTTATTTGGAAGGTGTGTATATGTCCAGCAATGCTAAAATGGCTGATGGCGTTGAAAAACCATTTGAGGATATTCAAAATTCAAGCTGGCCAACCTTAGGTTCGGCACTCAGTAAATACGTAGATCCTGAAAGCAAGTTTTTGAAACCCTATCCAAATGCAAGGTTAGGTTTTGTTCTTGCCTCCCCCGTTCTCTTTTTGAGTGAAGGCACTCGGAAAATTGAAATTACCTTGGCCTGTAAACTGCATCAGAATGTATGTGAAAATGAAAATGATGTCTCTGCATTTTATGAACGAGTACGGACAGTCATCAATGATAAATTCTACCCGATCAACCGTGATCTCATAGCACAAGCTGTCAAAAAAGGGATCAGTAAGTCACTTAAGGAAAAGCTTGAGGCGGTATTATGGAAAGACAGCCCCATTGGGAAGCAGATTTCCAGTTATTATCCATTAGAAGAGGCTTTATTTGAGAAAACCATTACCGATTTAGAATATAGAGAACTTATTTCTTCAACAGAGGAAATTGCTGTTCTAAAAGATATTTTTAAACCGATCAAAGCATTCAATATCGCATTGACTGGAAAGAAAGGCTGGTTAGTTCCCGACCAAGGGGTTGAAATAGCCATGTCTAACCTTAGTGGTTCCAGTTCTTTTGAAATCAACATTTCCTTGGCAATGAGTCCGGATCAAGAGGGAATAGTGAACTATGATGAGGAACTGTTCCAAGAAGGTTTTGATACCGCATTACCACTGATGAAAATCAACCTTGATGATCGGGTGAAAATAGAGCAAGATGTTAAGTGGACAAGTCGAGAATCCTGTTGCGAAAGAAAAGCTGAAGATGAAATCCAGTTAGTTTCCCTGTATCAATTTTTCCGGAGCGTTAAGATTTCTAATACAAAAGGTACTAAGATCAAGGTCAATGTATGTGGCCTTAAGAATTTTGTGGTTCAGAATAGCGAGAGTTTGCAGAACATCAATAGTCCGATCTATCCCTTTGGTACTCGCCCTGAGATTATTGATTTTGATATAAAGAACCCGCCAAACCTTAATAATCCGACCAACTTAAATTTGTTGGGTCCAGATTTCTTTATTGGAAGTCAAGAGGTATTTACCAAGAAATGGAACGAAATCCATATTAAGTTAGATTGGAAAGAAAAACCAACCGACTTCAGGGATTATTATAAAGGATATTTAAAAGAAGGTGGGCTATTTGGTCTTGATGAAAACAAGTTCTTGATCAATTTAGCCGTTTTAGAAAACGGCAAATGGATAAAGGAAAAATCGCATGGCTCTCCTACAACTAAGGCAGTTACCATTCAAGGGGAAACTTATAACGATAGGAAGCTATTTGAAAACAATAATAGTTCAACCTGCTCTGGAAGCAGTGAGTTCGATCAGACAATTTTTTTGAGGAGTACCTTTTTTGAACTCAATCAGAAGTTTTCAAAAAACAGTTCCCCAATAGAACAATATGAAGTCGGGACCTCTGAAGGCTTTTTAAAAATTAACCTACAGGGGCAGGATTTCTGCCATAAGGTCTATTCCTATGTTCTAGCTAGGCAGATGATGGCATTGGGCAAACTCCCCGACAGCAAATTAGAAGATGCCATTTACTATGATGGTGCCGGCAACCTAATAGTTTTCAGCACCAATGATATTTTGGAGAGCATCGAAACTGCGAAAACCGTTTCCACAAGAGTGGAGGATGATGTCAATAATCCATCTGATGGTATTAAATCTAAAATGGGAGATATTGGTGCCGGTAAAATCAATGAGGCCGAAGCCGATTCGATCCGTCGAACAGTTCTACCTCCAATGTTTGGAGAGCTTTCCAATAAGAATTTAACAGGTGATGTTTCATTTCTGAAGAACCAGATCCTACAGATCCGAAATATCATCGATAATAATGATCTCTTTCAGGCAGTTATCCCGAATGAACCTTGGACACCAATCATCAAAAAGATGGAAATTGACTACTCTGCTACGGCAAGTATGGAGGATATAGAACTCATTCATCTCTATCCTTTTCCTGGTACCTATAAGCTCGAGCAGTTAGAACATCAACCCAGCTTATTGCCGACCTTTTGTGATGAAGGAAATTTATTTCTTGCTTTCAAGGATCTGGTACCAGGCAGCAATGTGAATATACTTTTTCAAATGGCGGAGGCAACTGCCGATTCCGAATCAGAAAGAGAACCGGTTTCATGGCATTATTTGGACAACAATGAATGGAAACCGCTAAGGAATGGATTTGAAGTGTTGGAAGATGATACCGATGGTCTGACCAGTTCTGGAATCATTAAGTTTTCCATTCCTGCCAATATCAGCAATGAAAACACAGTCCTTCCGAAAGGATTGCACTGGATAAAAGCTGGAATCGCCAAAAACAGCAAATCGGTCAGTGAAACCATTGGGCTATTTACCCAAGCCATTAAGGCTACCTTTACCAATGAAGCTTTGAATGACAAGTTAAGGTTGGATAAAGGTTTGCCAGCAGGTTCGATTTCAAAGATGAAGGATGCTGATGTCGCCATCAAATCTGTTTCTCAACCTTATGATTCTTTTGCTGGAAGGGTGCCTGAGGCCGAAGGGCATTTCTATATCCGGGTATCCGAGCTCTTAAAACATAAGGGTAGGGCAATTCAAAAATTTGATTACGAGCGATTGGTCTTGGAAGCATTTCCTCAATTATATAAAGTGAAATGTGTGAACCATAGTTTCGCATTGGATGCTCATCACTATGTCAACGATATCCCGATGGCCCCTGGCTACATTATTATGGCGGTTATTCCCGATATGAATAAGTTGAAAGCTTCCCAATTGTTTGAACCTAGGGTTCCGGTAAGTCTACTTGAAAGTATCCAAGAATACCTACAGGAAAGAAGTTCCCCATTTGTCAAGGTTCGAATCATGAACCCAAGGTATGAAGGAGTCAACTTCTGTTTGAAGGTGAAACTGCTGAAAGGTATGGATGAATCTTTCTATAGAGAAAAATTGAAACAAGATCTGCGTGAATTTCTCGCTCCCTGGGCAATCGGTGAATTTGATAAACTGACCTTTGGCCAATGTATCTACGAATCTGATATCGTAGATTTCTTGGAGTCTAGGGATTATCTCGATTATATCGTGGAATTATGGATGAAACACGCCGATGAAGCAGGCTCTGTATTGGGTTCTTTCAATAAGGTTGTCTGTCCAATCAGCCCGAGGTCCATCCTGATTGCTGGAAATATCGATGTCAAGATTGAACAGGCAGATTGTGAAAGATGGGCATCTCGCAAAGAGGCAGAACCATGCCGCAATCCGGCCATCCCAATTGAAAATTATTGTAATAGGAATTATGCATAGGTAAAATGCAAGATCATGGCAAGCCAAGGAGAAAATAAGAAAACGATAAACAAGGACAATGCTGGTTTCCCTGCGTACTTAGATTTTGAAAAACTAAGAACAGAAGGAATAGCATATCTTGGTAAACTCTCTGGAAAAATCTGGACAGATCATAATGTCCATGACCCTGGTATTACCATCCTGGAAGTACTGTGCTACTCGCTTCTTGATTTAGGCTATAGAACTAATCTACCAAGCATTGATTTGTTCAGCAGGGATCCTAAGGAAACCGGAGTTGATAATAATTTCTTTACTGCTGCTGAGATCCTGAGCTGTAATCCATTGACCATAATGGATTATAGAAAGTTCCTGATCGATATTGAAGGCGTAAAGAATGCTTGGTTAGAAGTCGCTACCGATCAAACTGACTTTTGTAGGCCAAGATATGATCAGCAGTCAACCAATTACCAAAACAATGATTGCGTTCAATATCTCAATGGGCTATACCATATTTTTATTGAGCCTGAAAAGGATGTGAATAAGGATTTTCCTGATGAATTAACAGCTAATGCCTATTTAGATGCATTGAATAAAACCGTCAAAGACAGATTGATGGCCCATAGAAACTTCTGTGAAGACTTTGTGGATATTACCATGCTTTGCAAGATAGATATTGGTGTCTGTGCCGTGATAGAATTGCAAAATGACGCAGATATCGAAAAATCTTATCAGGATGTCGTGCAAAGGCTAAGGGATTTTATTTCACCTGTACCAAAATTCTACACCCTACAGGAACTCTTGGACCGTCAAAAGGATATAGAAGATATTTTTGCGGGTAGACCTTATAATCCTGCGGAAAGCCATGGCTTCATCGATACAGAGGAGCTGTCAGCCTTAAAACTGAAAAAGGAAATCCATATTTCAGACCTGTATCAGGTAATTTTAGCCTCTGCGGGTGTGAAATCAGTAAATAAGCTAGCCCTAAGAAATTGCGAAACAGGACGGTTTAGTGATATAAATGCATGGAAGTTTAATGTCCCCGAAAATCACATCACTAATTTTTCGGTAGCCTGTTCTGGTATTCAATTCACGAAAAACGGAATCCCGATTGATTTTGATAGTAAAAAATTTGATGGACTGTTTAATCTCAATTTCGCAAATTCAGGCAAAGTATTGTACCAATTGCCATCGGCTTATTTAGACCAAGCCATTCCATCTGGTACCTTCCATGAGAACTTAGATGAATATTTCCTGTTACAGGATGATTTTCCAAGGGTATATGGCATCGCCGAAGGTGGACTGCCAGATGATGTCTCAAACTTGAGGAAAGCACAGGCACTCCAGTTAAAGGGCTATTTACTGTTCTTTGACCAGCTATTGGCCGGCTATTTGGCCCAGCTGAAAAACATTCGAGCCTTATTTTCCATGAACTCGGCAGAGGATGGTCAACGAAGAACCTATTTCCTCAATCAATTGACCGGGAAACCGGAGTTGAGCAAATTACTTCGGTTTGCTGTCGGAACAGATCAGAATGAAGTCTTAGGAGCAGTTGGTGATAGCCTAATTCGCGTGATTAAAAAAAGTCAATTGGACCAATTGATCATTGACCATGCAATTGATATTCCAGCCTTGCAACAGTTCCAATATAGTTCATTGATCAAGCAACAGATAGCAATCAAGCAGTTAATTGAGGATTTTAGCAACAATAGCTATGAATATGGCTTTGTCCATGATCCTGAAGGAAAGATCTACTATTATCTCAAAGGCACTTCAGATGATTACGCTCTGATCAGTAAAATAAGCTTTCCTTCCATTTCTGCTGCAAATCTGCATCTCAGTTCAGTCGCCTATGTGGGTTCCTTTGAAGAAAATTATAGGAGTTTTATCATTGATGAAAACCATGTTTCCTTTGATATTGAATTAAACATGGCTTCTTTCAAGTCCTATCTTGCCTTGATACTGGAAGATGATAATCTGTATTCAGAACGCAGGAATACATTCTTAAACCATCTCTTAAGTCGATTTGCAGAAAGGTTTACGGATGATGTGCTCATGCAATTCAATCAGCAACCTAACCAGTTGATTCAAGCTAAAGAGGATTTTCTCAGCCATTATGATGAGATCAGTTCCAATCGAGGCAGGGCATACGATTACTTAAAAGATGAATGGAACAATGATAATATTTCTGGTTTTGAGAAGGAAGCCAAATATCTTGCAGGGATCCCCAATAAGCAATTGCACAGCCTGTGCAATTTTGTTGTTGAGCAGTTGGATGAATATTACCTCGTTGAATTAAGCATAGCAGAGGATACCTATTTCAAACTGTCAGAAAAGTTTGATTCTCCGAAGGAGGCTGAAGAAGCTGCACAGATGGTTTTCGATTCGCTTGCCCAACCAGAAAGGTTAAGGACAAAGTATATCCCTCACGAAAAGATGTACAGCATTGTGCTGCAATATGACGATCGTTCAAGTGTTCCATTCTACAAACAATATGCAACCTCTCAAGAGGCCGATGAGGTAAGGACTAAACTGAATCGGATGTTTTCCAAACAGCCTGTAGAAGATATTTATATCAGTAGTTATGCGCATAAGGTACAATTGCTGGACCATAACGGTAGTATTCTTAGGAACTATGTGGAAGCTTTTGATTCCGATGTCAGTGCCATGGAGGCTGCTCGAAAGAATATGAGCAAATTGAATGACAGCAATATCTGGTCTGAAGAAGATTCGAAACAACCTAAAATAACTCAGCTTACTTTCAATGATCTTGATAAGGATGATCCAAATTATTTGGACATCAAAGCCTTTAAGATCAATATCAGTAATACCATTGTTGGTAAACCCGATAAATTTACCTACGATATTTTGGACCATGCCAATTCCTTTAAATTTTATGCGGTAAAAGAATTTTCAAGTAACAAAGAAGCGAAAGCCAATGCATACTTAGTATTGAAACTTGCTGGAAATTCAAAAAACTACGCCTTTTACCGATCCGCCATTGATTCCAAATGGCAACTTCAAATTGTCTATCAAGAGCAGGTCGAAGCCATCTGTTATACAGAATTTGAAACCGAAGAGGAAGCTAGAGAACTACGTGATCTCATTATCAGCTCTTTTCAAAAGGCCACCTATAGGTTGTCCACAAATTCATTTCCAAAGGGATGGAAATTTAATTATGAATTAGGCTTTGACCAAGACTCCAATTATAAGTTCAGTAGTAGCAAGGAATATCCATATAAGGAAGAAGCTATTAAAGCTTCACATGCTTTCCAACAAGCTACCCCAACATTAAGGGTTGGTAAAAGTAAGAATGGAATTATCCTGACCCAACAAAACAGAAGCAGTAAATTGCCTACGGTCAATTTGGATACTCCGGAATTTCAGGAGGAAAGCATCAATCGAGCTTTAGATTCGCAGAAGAGCATTGCTCAATATGCCAATAGCAATAAATCCCAGAACTTTAGAACCTCCATAAGGAAAGAGTCTACAGAAAATTCTGCCCGATATATTTACCGGCTTGTGGATAAAGATCATGTCTTGGCCTATTATCAGCAACAATTTCTATCTAAGGAAGAAGCGGTTTTATCCAAAATGAAATTGTCCAGGTTGTTTAAGAGAAAACCAAACTATCTACAGTTATGTCTAGGGTCTGCGGTGGTAAGAGAAGTGTCAGGAGCAAATAAGCAAAAAACCAAGGCATATACCTATCAGGTTCGGGCTCATAATATCCTATACAAGTCTGCCGGACATATCAATGAAGAGTTGGTGCTATTCGAAAGCTTTGATACCTTTTCTACCAAGGAACAGGCGCTTGAAGCTTTTGAAAATAACTATTTCCATATTTTGGAAGTAGCGGCGGTAGAGCAGAATTACGGAACTCTCATCAGTTTCGAAGAGAAAAGGAATACTAATACAGCCGCCCTGGTCTATATTCCTATGGTAACTCAAGAAGAGATTAATGCATTTGGAGAAGGCAGCATTCCACAAATGCTGATGCAATTAGTGCGGGCCTATCCGATAAAAAGGAATGATGAACTGTACTATTTTGAGACTTTTCATTCTGCAAAGAATCCCCAAGGTTGGCATAGTGTCAAAGACTATCCCACTGCGGAGGCAGCTATGCAGGATTTTCTCTTTTTCTTGATGCTCTTAAAGTATGCAGGCAATTTATATGTTGACTGTGATTTTAATGATGATGGAAAAGGTGACTTCCGGATCTATATCCGCGAGGTATTGGCGGAAAGTACCCAACGCTTTTTCACTGAGGAAGAGGCATGGGGACTGGCAGGTGTCGAGAACCTGATCTGTGCCGTTCAATCCAATATCGGTTTCCGAAAATATCAGCGGAAGGAAGATTGCTGCTTTTCATTCTATATTAATTGCGGTGCAGACTTCTTGATCCACCCATGCACATACGATACGGCCAAAAAGAGAAATCAGGTTGTCCTTGATCTATATGATCAATTCAAACGCTTTCATGAAAGAAATGCCTATTCTATTTCTAATGAAGATAATGCTTTGATTTTTCACGATGAAGGCGGGAAACCTTTTGCAACCAAAAGGTTTGGAGCAAATGATAACCAAGAATATTGTGACCTTCTTTTTGATTATCTGGAGGAATTCCAGGCATTAGGAAATGAATATGTCATTGAAAAGGAATTTGTTTTTATAAAGGACAAAAATGGACAGGTAATACTCCAATCTTATAACCAAGGTTGGACTGTCGAATCATTTAAAGAGCAATTGGAACTTTTTCTCTGCTTTTTTCCTATTACCCGAAGCAAAAATCAAAATAATGAAGGCTATCAATATCAGATAGAAATAAAACTGCCTGGCTTTAATTCATGTAAAGAGGAGAATACTGTAAACTGTGGCTGTTCAGATCCAGTGGAGGAGGAGCCTACCTGTTATGTGGCTTGGAAAACTTCCTGCCCAATTGATAATTGCTATATGGCCATGCGGTTGTACAGCTTGACCAGCTATATGCTCAGCAATTTCGAAAATTATCAATCCATCCTGGATTGCAGCTGCAATTCATTTGGAATTGCAATGGATTTCAACCTTCCGGAATATAGGGAACAGTTTTCTATTAATGGAAGACAGATTGCCTTTAATCCTCAGTGCTATGAAACTTCGCAAGAGATGTGCAAGGCTGTCGATCGGGCAAAAGAACTCATTAATGCCGAAGGTTTACAGGTTGTCGAACATATATTACTCAGACCTCGATGTGAAGAAGACTGTGAAATTCGACAAAGCCTTTACTGTAATGAAACCTATTCCTATTGTGGTTTTACTTGGAAAGCTGACCAAGAAGATCCATGTTCCGATCAATCGGATATTTGCTTTGTCCCAGCGATAGATCCCTATTCCTTTATTGCAACCGTAGCTCTACCTGCATGGCCGAAAAGGTTCCGCTCTAAAACGGGAAGAATGCTAATGGAGGATATCTTATACCGTTTGGCACCAGCCCATGTAATGTTGAGGATATTGTGGCTAGCGCCTCATGATTATTGCTGTTTTGAATCAAAATACAAAAACTGGAGGAAATGGCTTGCCAAGAAAAAAACCTGTATAGAAAATTTCTCCAGCGATGATTTCTTGAATTTCCTATTCCATCGTAATTATGAAGATTTAGTGGATTGCGAAACTTGTAAACCATGTAATAGTCAAGTTGAAACCTATAATCCTTGCCTGTATCGTGAAGTTAACCAAGAAAACAGTTACAGCATGCAACAAAGTTTCTTAGACCAGGTAAATGCTTCATTTTGCTGGCGGGTTTCCTATCCTGGTGAATACCAATTCATCAGTTGCGATCAAAACAATCAACCCAATTATGATTACATCCGCAAGGTCCAGAAAGAGAATAAGGAAGAAGAAAAAACTATTGCTCCTGTATTAAATACGGTAAAGCGAGGTAATACTAAAGAATTGAATCTACTGAAAGAAAGACGCATGATGCACTATCGATCAGCAGTAGAACAAGTTGCTGAGAAACTCCAGAAAAACCTGGTTGTTCAAAGTGTCCAAAATTACATGAGCGATCCTAATCTGGCCATAAACCAACTGGAAGCTATAGTTACGCAAATCATTGAAAACAAAAAAACTACGGCAAAGAACTACGTGGTCCTGAATAAACCTCAGATGCACCGTGTCTTGGAATCCGTAGTCTGTTATGCCTTGGATCAGGTCAACCATAAGAAAAAGAACAAAACCGATCTTTCCCTACTCAATGCCGCTTTTGAAAGGTTGCGGAAAGCGAAAATTGATGTAGCTGCGATCTATAATCATTGGGATGGAACGGAATTAAAGAAATATCAACCCGCAATCAATGTACTTGAAATCAAGAATCTGCTATTAGGAAATAAGAAGTGAAATCATGCTGCATATCATCAGAAAACAGCGTATTGAGCTCCTATTATCACAAGGAGAAGCTAGTTTTAGCATTCAGCAAAAACTAAGTAATCAATATTGGGAGTTTTTTGTGCCTTTGATGGATGAAATCCTGTCGGGTTTATCCAACGATGATGAAGTGTTATCACTAGATTCCTTGACCATTGATCTGGGTATTATTAAGCTAATGGATTTAGATCATATTAAATCCAATGGGAGATTAGTAGAAAACATAAAACAGCAATTAGAAGAACAGATACTAAAAGAAAGAGCATTAAACCATCGAGTGAATATTCAGCATACCACTCTCTCGGACTTTCATAAATGGATTTCTTATTTGCGACAGGGCTATTTGGATTGGAATGTTGAATTTCCGATAGATGCTTGGCAAGAACATGTTCTAGAATCCCTTTCTAGTAAGATGGAAACCTTGAATCATTTCATACTGGAGGTAGAACGTAGTCCCAATTTCCGAATTCGATTAGTGAGGCAACATTCAGATAGCTTTTTGAATAGATTGATTAAAGTAATAGCTCCAAAACAGGAAAAATCATTGGATAAAATAGTAAAGGATTTTTTCGCTTTTGTATCCAAATACAAGGAAATTAATGCTGGAAACAAAATAGTTTGGCGAGAGAAGTTCTGGCTGGATTTGCTTCAGGTCGTTTCTAAAGAATTCTTTAATTCAAACTCAGCTGAATTCAAAAATCGCATAGAGCAAATTAAAGTGGCTTACAATTCCTTTGCCAATCCGGTGATTGATCAGGTACGTAGTTTTGAAGAATTTAAAGATATAACCGAGATTAAAGAAGCTATTTTTCAGGACCATGTAGGGTTGGTTTTATTACATCCCTTTTTAAACTCATTATTCAAACAATTGGGATTGGTCAAAGACAAAGATTTCATCTCTCTGGATGCTAAGGAAAAAGCTATCTACCTATTACATTTTGCAGCAACTGGAAAGGAACAGCCTAAGGAGTATGAATTGACAGTTCCAAAACTGCTATGCTCATATCCGATAAAAGCCGCAATTCCTACATCTATAGAAATGAGCAAGGATGAAAAGGAGGAAGTCATTGCTATGATGGAAGCCTGTATCGCCAATTGGGAGATATTGAAAAAGACTTCTGTTGATGGATTAAGGGAAGGCTTTTTACAGAGAAAAGGCAAAATAGAGCTGGGAATGGAAAAGATTACGATACAAGTGGAAAAAGGTCCTATCGATATGTTGCTGGATTACCTGCCGTGGAATTTGAATATGATCAAGTTCCCATGGCTAAAACAGCTTATCCATGTAGAATGGAGGTGAATTTTAGAGGCTTATGAACGAATTATTGAATGAATTTATAGTATAATATCATGTCAGAAAAACCGCTAGTGTTAATATGGAATCAACTTATGCTGGAGGCCATCAAGTTGACCAAAACCTCTGCTCCATTGGCTGCGAGAGCATTGGCAATGATGCATACAGCAATGTACGATGCATGGTCTGTATATGATAACTGTGCCTATAGCACAAGTACAGCTAAATATATAAAAATCCCAAAATCAAATTGTGCCAAGGATAATATCCGTAAGTCCTTCAGTTATGCTGCTTACCGGATTCTGGTGAACCTATTCTGGTTAAAATTGCCAGCTGAAGAAAAGGATATTTTCCGTGATTTTATGTGCCAGTTGGATTACGATCCTGACCATAAAACCCTGGACATTTCCAAGCCGGAAGGGATTGGCAACCTTATGGCAAAATTAACCATTGAACAGCGATATGGGGATGGAAGCAATCCTTATGGAAGCCTGCATATGCCAAGATTTTCTGACTATACAGGTTATAAACCTATCAATCCTCCCGAACACCTGAATAATCTCAGTTATTGGCAACCCCTTCAGAAAATTAAGGAAGGAGCCAAAATCAGGTTCCAACGATTCCATGTTCCACATTGGGGCTTGGTACAATCCTTTGCCCTTCCATTTAGCTGGCAATTTAGACCTGACGCACCTTTTACGAAGGAACAACCTGAGTTCAAGCAACAAGCCCGGGAAATCTTGGATATCAATGCTGCATTGACGGATGAACAAAAAGTCATTGCTACTTACTGGGAAGACGCCAGAGGTTCCTTTACGACTCCTGGGCATTGGTGTGAGATAGCGCAGTTCGTTGCTCAAAAGGAATTCTACAGGAACTCCCAATGCATCAAGCTTTTCTTTGTGCTCAGCAATGCATTGTTGGATGCATCAATTGCTAGTTGGGAATGCAAACATCAATATCAATCTGTCAGACCTATTACGGCCATCAGGAACTTATTCAATGGCCTGCATGTACATGCTTGGGGAGGCAGTTGTAAAGGAACAGAGACGATTAAGGGGGATCAATGGAATCCTTATCTGAAAACGCCAGCGACTCCAGAATATATTTCTGCTCACAGTTGCTTTAGCCGCGCAGCTGCGGTTATCCTGAAGAACTTTACAGGGAATGATGCCTTTGGAGGCAGGACAACCATAAAAATGGGTTCTTCAAAAATTGAACCTGCGGTAACTCCATGTATGGATATCGTGCTGGAATGGCCGACCTATTCTTTCGCTGCTGAGCAAGCGGGACTTGCCTGTATCTATGGGGGAATTCATTTTCCCAAGGCCACTGCCGAGGGGCATAAGCTTGGTTTGAAAGTAGCCATGACCGTTTGGGAAAAAGCAAAAGTCTATTTCAATGAAAAGTAAAAAGGCAAATACAGATCTAAGCATTAGCTTTCTTGATATCAACGCCCCGGCAGAACTCAAATTCCTAGAGCAGTTGATCTTGTACCGTTTGAGCAATTGGTTCCCCGGTGAAACTGAATTTGAAAAGCCTAAACCCCTTTATAGGACCTGGTCCAAAAAGCTGCAAGAATTTATCAAGCATCATCAACTCAATGAACAAGAAGCTTGTCTATTACTGATTGGGATGGCTCCTCATATGCAAGCCGACCTCTTTGATAATGCCATCAACTTTAAACTACAGCGCTCGGGAGATTTTCAAAAAATAGGTGGGGTAAGGGGAAAGGATTTTAGAGGATTTATCCCTACGGGTGAAACTGCTGTCTTTCTTTTAGGCGATGATGATTTTGATAAAAAGACCGCAATCCATAAGCTGTTTTGGGCTGACCATATTTTTGACAGTAAAAAAATCCTATGGTTAGATGATGTGCCGGCAGGAGAGCCTGAGATGAGTGGAAAGATCTTGATTTCCAAAGAATACCTCGATGCATTTATCTATGGCGAGTCTACCCAGCCTAAGTTCAGTGTTAATTTTCCAGCTAAATTAATCCGTACCAAATTGGAATGGAAAGATTTAGTCATCAATGATGAGCTCCAAGAGCAGATCCAGGAATTGAAGAGCTGGTTAAAATATAACAACATCCTGATTAACGAATGGGGAATGGGGGGTAGGATAAACAATGGTTATAAAGCCCTGCTATATGGTCCTTCAGGGACCGGTAAAACGCTTACCGTCGGGTTATTGGGCAAAGAAGTCGGGAAGGATGTGTACAAAATCGATCTCTCGATGGTGATGTCGAAATATATTGGGGAGACCGAAAAAAATCTGGAACAGATATTTGCAAAGGCCGAGGACAAAGGTTGGATCCTGTTTTTTGATGAGGCGGATTCCTTATTTGGAAAAAGGACCAATGTTCGGGATGCCCATGATAAATATGCCAATCAAGAGGTTTCTTACCTGCTGCAACGTATTGAGGAGTATAATGGCATGGTAATCCTAGCTACCAATATGAAAAATAATATTGATGATGCCTTTATGCGCAGGTTCAATGCCATTTTGAAATTCACTGTTCCCGACGCGGCAGACCGCGCCAAAATATGGAAATTGAGTTTTCCAGAAGAGGCCTTGTTCTTTAATGACAAGAACGAAAAGGTAGATATTCCGGAACTCGTGAAAAATTATGTTGTATCGGGAGGCTCTATCGTCAATGCGGTACACTATTCCTGTATCAAAGCCATTGAAAAATCTACTCCCGAAAAAGATCAAAAATCCATATATCTCTCCGATGTATTGGACGGAATCCGTAAAGAATTATTGAAAGAAGGCAAACCTTTCCATTAACAGCTACTCTGAATATGGGGCAATATTAACTTCATGCCCCTTAGAACCCTGAAATATTTATTTTTAAAATCCCTCTCTTATTCGCCTAGGTATTACTATTTTAGGGATAGCAATTACCTTAGGCTTTCGCTATGAAAGCTTCCTAACCTTCAATATAAACTAAATGGTATTTACAATCGTACTTCTTAGCCTATTGTTGCTAATCATTTTCATTACCTATTTTAAAATCAACACTTTTTTGGCCTTCCTGATCGTTTCGATCTTAGCCGCTATCGTCCTGGGAATTCCATTGGCAAAGATTCCGGGAACTGTTGAAAAGGGGATAGGATCTATCATGGGCGGGCTTACCCTGATCATTGTATTAGGTGCCATGCTCGGAAAGTTGATAGCCCATAGTGGCGCAGCAGAAAATATTGCAACCGTTATGGTTCGCCTGTTTGGGGTCAAGCATCTGCAATGGGGAATGGCCTTTACAGGTTTTATTGTCGGTATTCCTTTGTTCTATGGCGTAGGCTTTGTGCTTTTGGTTCCCCTAATTTTTTCAATAGTCTATAAATACAAATTACCATTGGTCTACATCGGTCTGCCGATGTTGGCAGCTTTGTCGGTAACCCATGGATTTATTCCTCCGCATCCCTCTCCAGTAGCCTTGGTGGTCCTGTTCAATGCCAATATGGGATTGACATTGATCTATGGATTGCTCATTGCTATACCTGCCATAATTATTGGCGGTCCTTTGTTCAGCAAAACCCTCAAGAATATCAAGGCTGGTAAATCTGAAATCTTTCAACAGGTAGATCCAAAACCAGAGGACGAGGACTATCCTAAACCTGGGGCTTTCAATAGCTTCTTTACCGCTTTATTGCCGGTGGTCATGATTGTTCTCTTTACCGTTTTACCATATGTAGTACCAAAGGAATCTACCTTCATGCATGAAATCATTGCATTTTTAGGCTCGGCAAATATCGTTATGCTCATTGCCGTTATCTACGCTATGTTTTCTTTAGGGATCTTTCAGGGCAGACCCATCAAAGAGGTAATGTCGGTGTATGCAGATGCGGTCAAGGACATTGCGATGATCCTCTTGATAATTGCTGGTTCTGGGGTGTTCAAAGAGGTAATGGAGGCCAGTGGTGTCAGCTTAAAATTGGCTGAGGCCCTGCAAGGCTTACCTATCCATCCGTTAATCTTAGCATGGATCATTACGGCCATAATCCGTGGATGCATAGGCTCGGCAACAGTTGCAGCACTCACTGCGGCAAGTGTGCTATTGCCTTTGTTGCAGGCTACTGATATCAATCCAAACCTGATGGTCCTTTCGATCGGTGCGGGAAGTCTCATGTTTTCACATGTAAATGACTCCGGATTTTGGATGTTTAAAGAATATTTAGGAATATCGGTAAAAGATACCTTTCGATCATGGTCCATGATGGAGGCTATTGTCTCCACCGTTGGTCTGATCGGTGTAATGATCTTATCTTTATTTATATAAAAATTACTAATCAAAAAATAATAAATCATGTGGAATGCAGATGAACAATTTGAAAAATTAGGTTTAACATTACCTCCAGCACCAAAGCCACTTGGGGTGTACAAACCATGTTTGGTCGATGGAAAATATCTTTACTTATCTGGTCATGGTACGGTTCAAAATGACGGAACCTTGATCATCGGGCGCGTTGGTGAAGATATGGACATGGAAGCTGGTAAGGTAGCTGCTAGACAGGTCGGTCTGGCTATGCTGGCTACGATAAAAGCCAATTTAGGTTCGCTGAATAAAGTAAAACGCGTTATCAAAGTTTTAGGAATGGTCAATGCCACGCCTGATTTTGAAAGACATCCCTATGTAATCAATGGTTGTAGTGAATTGTTTGCTTCGGTTTGGGGCGAGGAAAATGGTATTGGAGTGCGATCAGCAGTCGGCTTTGGCTCGCTGCCAGACAATATCCCGGTGGAGATTGAAGCTATGTTTGAATTACATGAAGGCTAATCATGGAAAATTGGTTTGAAGTAAAAAATTCAGATTGTATCGCTTCCCCTGCTCTTTTACTGTATCCTGATCGGGTAACCCGTAATATTCGCTTGCTCAAAAGAATGGTCGCCAATGATACGTCAAGGTTGCGCCCTCATGCAAAGACCCATAAAATGCTTGAAGTGAGCAAGATGATGATTGAGGAAGGTATTGAGCAGTTTAAATGTTCTACCATTGCTGAAGCGGAAATGCTGGCATTGAGTAATGCTAAGGATGTCCTTTTGGCCTATCAGCCCGTGGGACCAAATATCTCACGGTTTCTGAAATTGATCCAAGAGTATCCGAACACCCATTTTTCCTGTTTATTGGATAATGTAGAATCTATTAAAATAGTCAATTTTCAGGCAAAAGTGCAGGGAATAAAAACCAGCTTCTACCTGGATCTTGACGTAGGGATGGGTAGGACTGGAGCTTCCATAAAAGACATTGAAATGCTCTGGAACTGCATTGCCGAACAAGACAGCTTGCTTTTGGAGGGCATACATGGCTATGATGGGCAGATTAACAATGTTGATGCTTCCATACGTGAAAAGGAGGCAGATTCAGGGTATGATTTACTCAAGCTTGCATTTGATTATTTTCAGGAAAAATGTACTTATCCATTGAAAATAGTAGTGGGCGGTTCGCCTTCGTTTACACGGCATGCTGAACGTCCTAATGTGGCCTGTAGCCCTGGAACCTTTGTGTTTTGGGATTGGGGTTACTCCCAGAAAATACCCGAACAAGCTTTTGAAGTCGCCGCAGTACTTTTGACCCGAGTGATATCCGTGATCAATGAGCATCGCATATGTATAGACTTAGGTTACAAGGCTGTCGCTTCGGAATCTCCATTGCCAAGGGTTAAGTTTTTGTATGCCGATGATGCCGTTCCGATATTACAGAGTGAGGAACATATGGTGCTCAACGTCAATGATAGCAATGAGTATCCAGTAGGTACGGAACTCTATGCCATTCCTTTGCATATCTGCCCAACCGTGGCCTTGTATGATAAAGTCTCGGTCATCGCAGACCATCAAAAGGTTAAGAATTGGCAAGTTGTTGCGAGGAATAGAATGTTAAATATTTAAGGATATTATGGAAGTACAGCCTTTTTTGATCGATGGTCACCTTGATCTAAGCATGAATGCGATGGAATGGAATCGAGATCTCCGGATCCCCATTTCAGAGTTGAACCGGAGGGAAGAGGGCATGGTCGATAACCCAGATCGCGGCAAAGCGACCGTCACTTTCGATGAACTTCGAAAAGGGAACATAGTTCTGGTCGTTGCCACCCAGATTGCAAGGTATGTAGAGCACGGAAGTGTTCTTCCAGGTTGGTTATCTCCCGAACAGGCATGGGCACAAACTCAAGGGCAATTAGCTTGGTACAAAGCGATGGAAGAGGATGGGCAGCTAAAAATGATCCGGACAAAAGCGGAACTAGATGCCCATGTCGCGCATTGGAATGATAATATTGAAGATGTGAAAAAAGCCATCGGTTATATCCTTAGCCTGGAAGGTGCTGATTCCATCGTTAACCTGTCCTATCTTGAAAAGGCATATGATTATGGCCTTCGTGCACTTGGTCCCGCCCATTATGGACCAGGTCGGTATGCCAATGGTACGGATTCCAGTGGAAAGTTAAATCAGGATGGAATTGCCTTGCTCCAGGAAATGGACAACCTCCATATGATCCTTGATGCAACCCATCTCAATGACGATGCATTTTGGGATGCTTTAGATCGATATAAAGGTCCTATATGGGCCAGTCACAACAACTGCCGGACATTTGTTGATCATAACCGTCAATTTTCTGATGATATGATCAAGGCTCTGGTTGACAGAAATGCGGTTATTGGCGTTGCACTGGACGCCTGGATGATGGTCCCAAATTGGATACGGGGAACATCTACTCCAAAAGGAACAGGTTGCAATATGGAGATCATGGCCAACAATATCGACCATATCTGTCAGATTGCTGGCAATACCAACCATGTAGCAGTAGGCAGTGATTTGGATGGCGCATTTGGAAGAGAACAATGTCCCTATGATCTGGAAACCATTGCCGATATCCAAAAAGTATTCCCGATCCTAAGAAATAGAGGCTATGCGAAGGAAGATATACAGAAGATTGCAAACGGCAATTGGTTGAGGTTTATGAGGGGGAGTTTGAACCAGGATTAAAGGGATTAGAGGATGGACCAAGAACTGGGAATCAACCAGGATTAAAGGGATTAGAGGATGGACCAAGAACTGGGAATGAACGAGGATGGGGTTCGACTTTGCTCACCACGAGGATTGGAGGATTGGCCAAGATTATTATTTTTCCCTCCCAGTTATTAGTTTTCAAGGTTGATAGAGACAAATTGTATGGGCCAGATGGTATAAACGAAAAAGCGTTACCATAAATGGGCAATTTATGACAATCTGCCCTAGAATGGCTGAAATATTTTAGAAAGGTATTGAACAATATAAGGTAACGAAAAAAAGGTATTCGATTAATCGAATGCCTTTTTTTGTTAATTCTAGCTAACTTATCGTAACAGGGACTTTCTTGCAAAAAAAATAATCCAAATCTTGATCCATCCTCTCATCCTTTCCATCCTGGTTCAAACTAAAAATTTTAATAAACCCCTAGCATTTTCATATTTTGACCTCTATTTTTCCTTCAATTTTCCTCCTCTCTGTTTTATCGATTTTAGTCTGACCTGACTTTGACCTTATTCGAGACATATTCCGAATTTTCCGAATATGGGTCGAATGAATCTCGAATTTGTCCCGATTGCACAACTCAAATTTTTATTGATTTTCAGGTTCATGTTATACATAATGAATTGTGTAACAAAATTGTTATTAACGTAGGGTTAATATTAGTAAATACCCAAAATAATGGTTTTAGCACAGTAAAAATGGGGTTATGTGTTTTTATTGATTTAATTTTTTAATGAAAATTCCTGAATTCGTTAAAAATTTACGCAAACGATTGCTGTTTTTTTTCCTCTAATTAACTCTTATCATTACCCCAATAATCAATTTTACTAACCGCTAACTATGAACATGAAAAAGGGTCAACCTATTAAAAAACCTATGTCCAATGTTTTTAAGCTTGTCCCAAAATGGGGTCAGGTTTCCGTAGCAACCTTATTGATTTCATCGATGTGTCCAATTGATGTTTTAGGTGCCACAAACATTTCGGAATTATTTCCAGCCGTAACCATGATCGATCGACAGCAGACCGTTTACACAGGAACGGTGAAGGATGCCAATGGTAATCTTTTGCAGGGGGTAACCATCTCCGTAAAGGGACAGACCAAGGCGCTGACTTCTACCGATGCCAATGGAAGGTTCGTTGCTGAAGTACCATCAGATGCTACCCTTGTTTTCAAATTGGTAGGCTTTGAATTCCTAGAAGTGCCGCTGACAGAAAATGAAAAGGACATTACAGTAACTTTAAATGAGGATCTGGCAGGAATCGATGAAGTTGTTGTTGTCGGATTCGGTACGCAAAAGAAAGAAAGTAATGTGGGCTCGCAGGCGACAATCAAGCGAGAAGAGCTCAAGGTTCCAGTTGCTAACTTAACGACAGCTATTGCGGGTCGTTTGGCTGGGGTTGTTGCGACGCAACGCAGTGGAGGTCCTGGTTCTGGTGGTGCAAACCTGTTTGTTCGCGGGGTATCTACTTTCGCAAGTTCACCTCAGTCACCATTATTGATCGTCGACGGAGTACCAGATCGTGATATCAACAATATCGATCCAGAGGACATCGAAAGCTTCACCATCCTGAAGGATGCAACCGCCACTGCCGTTTACGGTACGAGAGGTGCGAATGGGGTTATTATCATCAATACCCGTAAAGGTAAGGCTGGTAAACCTTCCATTTCTGCCGAACTGCAACAGGGTATCACAGGATTTACGTACCTGCCTGATTTCGTAGATGGACCGACCTTTATGGAATTGTTCAACGAAGGTTTGACTATGCGTGGTAAACAACCTTTCTACACACCTGAAAGAATAGAATTGCACAGAACTGGTGCCGATCCGGATCTATATCCAAATGTGGATTGGTATGATGTGCTTTTTAAGAACAATGCAACCAATAACAGGGCAAACGTTAATATTACCGGTGGTGCAGATATCGCCCAATATTATTTGTCTTTAGGCTATTACAACGAAACCGGTCAGTTCAGGACTGAAGATATCGACACCTACAATTCAGCATTGAAAGAGGATCGATTTAATTTCACCAGTAATTTGACCGTCAATGTAACCCCAAATACCAAGATTGATTTTGGTATCAATGGTTTCTTGAAAAACTATAATGAACCGGCAAGGGGTAGGGACTATATTTTCGCTTTGGCGACTCAGACCTCACCACATGTAATTCCAGTTCAATATTCGGATGGCTCATGGCCATTTGTGAAGGGTGCAACAGAAAACCCATTTAAGGCTTTGACCCAATCGGGTATCAATAACAGATATGATAACGTGGTTCGTTCCAACCTGAGATTGACCCAGCAATTAGGGTTTGTAACTGAAGGTTTGAGTGCTAATGGATTATTCGCATTTGATGCAACGGTTCAATCCGTTCTTTCTAGGGTGAGAAACCTGCCATCTTATTTTGCTGAGGGCAGAGATGATGAAGGCAATCTGATCTTGAACTTGACGGATGCAGGATCTCCAGACCTAAACTTTGGATTGGGAAGATCATCAACCCGCCGTCTATATGCAGAAGCTTCTTTGAACTATAACCGTGCATTTGGAGACCATGAAGTTGGCGGTTTATTGTTGTTCAACCAAACGGATTTTTCCGATGCGGCATCCAATGTAGGTTCGTATCAAGCGGCTATTCCTTACAGAAATAGAGCATTGGTGGGAAGAGCAACTTATGCTTACAACAGAAAATACCTTTTTGAATCCAACTTCTCTTATTCCGGATCTGACAACTTTACGCCAAATAACCGTTTTGGTCTGTTCTCTTCCGTAGGTTTAGGATGGGTAATCTCGAATGAGGAATTCTTTGAACCATTGAAAGAACATATCGATCACTTGAAATTACGTTATTCCTATGGTTCTTCAGGAAACTCGAATACTGGAAACCGTTTCTTGTACCTAACAAGATTTGCTCAAGAAGGTGGTTCCTATAATTTCGGTATTCCAGGATCTCAAAGAGGATTTACGGGGTATGTAGAATCCTTGATGCGTGGCGATGTAACTTGGGAAACTTCCTACAGACATAATATCGGTTTCGAGATCAATCTATTCAATAGCGAATTGCAATTCATTGCTGAGTTATTTAAGGAAGATAGAGAAGGTATCTTGATGCAAGGATTGGATATTCCTTATGTATCGGGATTTAATTCTGGAAACGTTCCTTACAAAAATATCGGTGAAACAGCCAATAAGGGTATCGACTTGACCTTGGAGTACAACAAGCAAATGACCAATGGTTTCTTTATGGCAAGAGGTACGATGAACTACAACTCTAACCGTGCTGTGAAAGATAATCTACCACCATGGGCATTCCCGTACCTGAACAGAGAAGGTCACCGTATCTCTCAGCGTTTCGGATACATTGATCAAGGATTGTTCAAGACTGATGAGGAAATTGCAAACTCTGCATCTCAAGCTGGTGATGTACGCGTAGGGGATATCAGATACAAGGATTTAAATGGTGATGGTATCATTAATTCCAATGATCAAACGGCCATTGGTTATGGATCAACTCCATTACTGACTTATGGTATTACCTTAGGTGGAGGATTTAAGGGATTTGATATGAGCTTATTCTTCCAAGGTTCTGGTTTGGTTGATCTTAACTATGCGAGTGGTTTCGCGGTGACCCCGTTCTCGCAAGGTGCGACTTACGGAAACATGTACACCAATCTATTAGACCGTTGGGATCCGAACAACCCTGATAAAGAAACTTTATACCCAAGATTATCGACGAATGAAACCGTTACGACCAACTATTATGGAAGTACATATTGGTTGCACCGTTCGGATTTCATTCGCTTGAAGCAAGCCGAATTTGGTTACAACTTTACAGACAGATCTTGGTTGGATAAAATTGGTGTTTCTAAGTTCCGGATCTATCTGAATGGAACCAATTTGTTCACTATTTCAAACTGGGATTTCTGGGATCCAGAAATGGGAGATGGTAGAGGAGCAGCTTATCCCATTACACGAGTTTACAATATGGGGATAAGACTAAATTTTAAATAAGAATAGCCATGAAAATCAATTATAAAAAAATTACCTGCATGTTGTTGCTTGCAGCAACGACGATGTCCATGAACAGTTGCAACGATAAGTTCTTCGATGCGCAACCGGACAACCTATTGAATATTGAAACCATTTTTTCCAACCGTGCTCAAACGGAAAATTATTGGGGAGGATTGTATTCTCCGATCCAAGATGTTTGGAACCAGCCATACTCGTTCTTCTGGTCAGCGATCACTGATGAAATGGATGTATCCAATTGGCAGGAATTCCCTGCGAATTCAGGAGCGTTATCAGCTGATAATGTAAATACCATGTATGTCACTTATTACAATAAAATCAGACAGGCTCAGATTTTCATAGATAATGTTGACCGCTGTAAGGAACTACTGACAGCAGAGAATGGTGCTACATTGGTGAAAGAATACAAAGCGGAGGCGAAATTCTTAAGAGCTTTTTATTACTGGTCGGTCATGAAAATGCATGGTCCGGCAGTAATCCTTCCTTTGATCAGCGAAGATGCAGCAGGAGATAATTACCAGATTCCTAGAAGTTCTTGGGATGAGTCGGTTGCATTTGTTATTGCGCAGATCGATGAATCGATCAAAGACCTTCCGGTTGAACATTTCCAAATGGGAACAACGACAGCTGATGGTACACAATTAGGTCGAATCAATAAAATGGTCGCCGAAGCAGTAAAATCTGAAATCCTATTGTTCCATGCCAGTCCGCTTTATAACGGTAATACGGCTATGGCCAATTGGAGAAACTTAGATGGAAAGCAATTGATCAATCCTACTTATGATGCTTCACGTTGGCAAAAGGCAGCTACCCAAGCAAAAGCGGCAATAGATTTAGCAGAAGCCAATGGTAAGGCCTTATTTGTAAAAACGGGTGCCAACGATTTTGAAACAGCATTTCTTTCCACTAGAGATGTATTTTGGGACGGATATCAAAAAGAAGGAATTTGGATGCGTCCAAACACCAACCGCTATCAGTGGGAAATCCATGCTTCGCCAAGAGCGATCTCGGGTACAGCTTACAATGGATTAGCCGTTGTTCAAGAGTTGGTGGATGATTTCAGGATGCAAAATGGACAAACGATCCAACAAAGCAGCACATATAATGAAAATACCTATTCAAGTGCAGAGACTAGATACTATGCAGAAGGAACCAATAAAATGTATATGGACCGTGAACCAAGATTCTATTCCTATATCACATTTAATGGATCATTGATTCCGGGAGCTCCAAAATCAGGGATGAAATGGGTAGAGTTTTTCGCAACAGGTAACTCAGGTAAAAATGGTGCCCCTAGGGATTGGCCTAAAACAGGATATACCGCTAGAAAGAATATTCACCCGTCATTTTCTGTGGACCCATCGAATGCCACTAACCGTGCAGCCATGTTGATCAGGTTATCGGAGCTATATCTAAACTATGCTGAGGCATTGAATGAAGCACAACCTAACCATCCAGATGTATTGGTTTACTTGAATAAAGTTAGAACAAGAGGTGGACTTCCAGCCTTGACATCAGGTCTATCACAAGCGCGAGTAAGACAAGAGATCCGTACGGAGCGTAGAGTAGAGTTATGTTTTGAAGGAAAGCGCTTTTTTGATGTAAGAAGATGGAAAGTTGCTGACCAAGATGGTTACAGACAAGGTGGAAATTATGAAGGAATGGATATGACCAAAGGTTCGGCTATCAACAGTCCTGATTTCCATAAACGTGTGCCGGCAGTATTGAGAGCACCATGGGAGGACAAAAATTACTTTATGCCTTGGCATCAAATGGAAATTGACCGTAATAAACAATTGGTACAGATTCCAGGCTATTAATCATGAAATTTATGAAAAAGAATAATAAATCATTTATTGCAATCTGCATAGGGTTATTGGCCATGGTTTCCTGTAAGGAAGACATCCCAACCTATGAAGAATTGAACGATACCCGAGAAGAAGCGAAGTTAAATGTACAGAAGGCTACTGATGGCAGACAAGACCTTGTGCTTTTTCCTCAGGTCGATGAAAGAAAAGACCAGTTTAGGGTTAATTATGGTGGGGTAGGTTTACCAGCTGAAGATCTACGTATAAGCTTTGCCCAAGACCAAAAAGCCTTGGACAGTGTCAATAAGATCCGTGAAATCAATGGACAGGAGTTGCTATTGCCATTTCCGGCAGGAAGTTTCAATATCGATAAGGAGTCTGTCGTGATCCCTAAGGGGAAGACCAGTTCTGAATATCTGACACTGACCTACAATCCTAAGAAGTTTGATCTGAGTAAGGAATATATGTTGGCTCTAACGGCTTCGAATGATCAAGGATATTCCTTTTTCCCTACTGGGAAAACCATTCTCTATTATGCAGCGGTAGTGGAGAAGGTCCTTCCAAAAGCAAAATGGGAGGCTAAGGCAGATTCTGAGGAGCTGACTGGAGAGGGGGAATCAAATGGTAAGGTAAAATTTGTGATTGATAACAGTATCAATACGTTCTGGCATACGCAATGGCAGGGTGGTCAACCAAAATTCCCGCATTGGGTAGAGGTTGATTTCAAGGAAGACCTGTATGTTACTCAAATTGGTTTGACTAGAAGGCAGAATGATTCCAATGGATTTAAAACCTTTGATATTTTAGGTAGCACCGATGGAACCAGTTGGAAAACCCTTGCTGCTGATCAAGTTATGGAAAGGACAGAAATCGAGATGCAGAAATTTGCAGTTCCAGCTCAATACCTGAAAAAGATCAAGATCAATATTAAGGACAATTTCAACAATCAAGCTTCCACTCATCTTGCTGAAATTGATGTGATTGGGTATTAAGAAAAGCGTTAGTTAAGTTTAGATAATTATTAGATTAATTAGGTTATGGTCGTTTAGCAATAAACGGCCATTTTTTATCCCTTTAGTCTGTAAAGTTTTCGTTGTAGTAATCCTTGGACAGAATGCTGAATTTCCATAGATTAATTTTTTGATAGTTAGCCATTCTCACTTTTGTTGTCACAGTCTGGATCACACTAGATTTTCCCTTATAAAGTTGTATCATCTTATCCCCCCTAAAGTAGTTGTCCGATAAATAGTAGTTGTTAGATTTTAATTTTAAACGGTAATTTTTAAAGATTTGAGGGTTATAGATATCAATAGAGATACTTTTTATAACTTTTTGAGGCGTGATTAAAAGATAGATTCTTGTCTCTTCATTTTTCTTGGTAAAGTGGCTTTTGGCGAATCCTCCAACTTTATTGGCCAGGTACTCGGAGGCATTGGATGCTGTATAGTTCAAGATTATTAAAGTGTTGTTATTGTCATTTGTTAAGCTGACTATTTTCCAATCTTTCTTTTGAAGATAACTTATGCTTTTGTCGGCATGCATCTTTTTGAGCATAATAATTTGCTCAAGGGATAGATTTTGGGCATAGTTTAAAGAACTGATAAAGAATAAAATAAGGGTAAGTATTTGTTTCATTTGAAAAAGTTTATGCAAAATTATATTAATATTTCCTATTAGTTAAATGTTTATTAAAAATTTAATGTGTTTTTAATTGCCTAACATTTTGCTAATCTTGATGGAAGAAGTCGTATTGACGCGCTGAGATGGCCGTTAATATTTACTTAAAATCCAATAAATTGAACATAAATGATTATTTTATGCTTGATAACGATTTAATATTAACACACTAGCTAGTTTACTATGGAAAACAGATTGGAAAAGGAATCCTTAGAATTGATCAAATCGCTTAAATTACCAGCATTAGTTTCAGAAATTTTCAATGGGAATATTTCAGATCCGGAGATAGATGAATTGATGAAATATGATTATCATAAAGCTGACTCGATTTTTGAATTAAGTGAGGAAGGACGAGAAATCTATCATGTGGAAAGATTTATGCCAATTTTACAATTCAATAGTTCACAGATATTGGCTTATGATGTTTTGCGATCAGGATTTATTCTTTATGATTTGGAGGTAGGAATAGAAAATCCACATGCCTATACCTGGGATGGTGTATGGTTAGATGAGGTTTCTTTTTGGTGGGAAAACGAATGGCAGGACGATGAAATCCGTAAGGTGGCCAAAGCGCTTGATTTGAAATACGTTGATGAAATCATAGAAAGTTTGGAGCAAAATGATGAAGAAGGTACGCTTTCCACTTTTGAAGAAAAAGATGCTTGGTTGAATAAAATGATTAATAAATATGGATTGAGGGTGGGATAAAAGGTATTCTTGGATTGCCGTTAGGATGGATCTATATCGGATTAGAAACCGATATAGATCCATTTTTTGTATTATATCATGGGATTATGATGTTGAACCTTTTCTGAATTACATCCATAAATACATAATGAACAATAAGACGATGCCAAAAGCCCATACCCAGAAGAAAGCATATTTAATATATTTTCCCAATTCCACATTGGCTAATCCCACTGCCAACCAAACAGCTGGTGCAAATGGGCAAATAAATGTACCTACAATATTTCCTACCATCATAAACTGGATTGCCCTGCTGCTATCGACTCCATATTCCGAAACGATCTGTTCGATGACAGGAAATAAAGCGAAATAGGTCGCGTCTGTACTGAGCAAGAGTTCAATTGGAACACCGAGAAATGCGATGATATAGTGTAGATTGGGAACCGCCTGTTTTGGTAATACTTTTACGAGATCATTGGCAATGGATTCAAGCATACCACTTTCGCTGAGGATACCCATAAAAGATCCTGCAACAATAATTATGGAAGCCATTAATAAGGCATTGGGGGCATGAGCCTTTATCCGTTGCATCTGTTGATCTTTTTTCGGAAAGTTTAAGAAGAGAATGATACTGCAGCCCAACATAAATATTAAACCCGGTGGCAATATTCCAGAGAACAATAATATGAAGATAAATAGAGCAATCAGACTGTTTAACCAAAGTGGTTTAATATGTTTTTTGTCAATATGTGTTGTATGTTCCATTATTTCTGGGTTTTCTTCTTCAAGTGTTAGATCAACCAACTTTCCATTGTTCTTCACTTTCTCTCGCCAACCAAAATAAAAGGCCATCATCAGGACCAACAAAAAGCCCATTATCTGTATTGGAATCAAAGGTTTCCATAAATCAAAGGGGTCCATTTCCAGAACAATGCCGGCTCGGCCCATTGGGCCTGCCCAAGGGATCAGGTTCATGACTCCAGCACTTAAACCAACCAAGAGGAGTAGCAAATGGGGGCTCATTTTTAGGCGTTGATAGATAGGGAGCAAGGGAGGAATCGTTAAGAGGAAGGTTGATGCTCCGGACCCGTCAATATGGGCTATGGCAGCTATTATTACCGTACCGCAAGTGATGGCTATCGGATTGGAACCCGTTTTTCTCAGAACAAAATTTATTAGGGGGTCGAAAAACCCGATATCCTGCAAGATCCCAAAAAAGAGGATCGCAAAAATAAACATGACAGCAATCCCAGTAACCTTATTGATTCCTTCAGTATAGAAGGTTGCAATTTCACTTTGGGAAAACCCCGCCAGCATTGCAGCCGCAAGCGGGACAATACTCAGAACAACAATGGGAGAAAATCGCTTACCCATCAAAAGAATAACAATTACCAGGATTGTTATCAAGCCAATAATACTTAGCATATAAGATTTATTTTAATTGATTATCTAGGGAGATATATTTTAAGCAACAAAAATTAATCATTGATAAAATAATTATCTTTACAATTGGGTTGCAAATTAGTGATCTATTCAGGAATTAATAGGAGATAAGGAATTCGGAATGGTTTCTAAAGCTGTATAACGCTTTCCGAAATATTTCCGAAAGAACTAAGGGCTTAATTATCAAAAAATTTATGGTGGTTTTATCTAACAAGGAGGATTTGATTGAATTAATTGAACGGGTAATTGAAAAGTATGAAAAAGATACAGGCAATATCATCAATAAAAATACCAATCGGGAAAATTATGTAAAATTGGCCAAGGTCTTGAGTGAAATCAGTAAACAATTGCCGTATACTTCCTCGGACCTATTGCATGAGGAATATGAAGAAGATGTGCAGCCTAACCTTAGCTATCCTAATCGAAAATATGATATTACCGGTGGTCAATTGAAAGATGCGTACTTTGGGATCGTCAATAAGCCTCGACCATATCTGATCGATGCATGTTTAATTTATCTGACGGGCAAGGGGGCTGGAGCAATTCGAGAATTTCAATGTGCAACAGCTACTCGCTGGTCTTTGCTTCAAAGAAATTTGGGGCTGAAGCCTAAAACGCTAATCACCTTACTTGTATCGAGTTTTGTCCTTATCCTGATATTTGGAATTACTGTACTTCAATTAGGCAGAAATAAGAATATTGAAACTGCTTACCAACCTACATCAGCTGAAATAAAGGCTTTATCTGGGATTTGGCTGTACTATACTGGAGCACCTCAAGCTAGATCCAATGAACCGGGACGATTTCGTCAATTTGTAAACAATATCGTGGAAGTGAAGTACCATGACGGGAGGTTTGAATTTATTCGGCATGGAGCTAATATCAATCATTATGGTCATATGGTCTACAATTCGCCGACAGTTGTGTCAATCCATAGTTATGTGAAGCGAAAGAAAAATGGGGAAGTCCTATCGCCAAGTCATTCCTTGGCAAGGATGGATAGTTTGAATAGAAGTATGGTTGCATTATCTGCTACCTGGAGCTTTGAATCAGAGAATAGGGATGAAATCATTGCTATCCGTAATCTATATAAAAAGCTGGCAGATGATGGACGTTTGTCGGAAATCAAAAATACTCAGGACAATGCAGCCTGTAAATGCAAGATTATGGAATGGCGGTTTGGAAATAATAGCAAACAATTTAAACTTCAATACCAACATTTGGATAAGCACGAAAATGAGGAGTTGAAAATGAATTTGAATGAAGAAAGTATTTTATTGTTGAAGCCTCGAAAGGATGTAGTTTTGTTGGAATAAAATCATGTTTATTTACTTGAATCTTTTCATTAGTTTCTTCTTGATTATTAATAGATTATTAGCGGTAATATGCTGTTTTTCAGTTTGTTGCCTTCTTCCCTAAGTATTTTTGCCACTTCACTCATTTACGGTTGCTATTCACTCATAACCAAGCTTTTGCTACTGTTTAACTAGTAGTTTTAAGGTTCCATTTTTATCAATAGATAATTTGGTTCTTTCTATTATTTAAACAAAATTATCATGGAAAACTTGTTTTCATTTAAGGTTAAGGAAGGTCAGATACTTCCTGATACCGGAGTGCTCAAAAATCTGAATTGGAAGACGGTGGGAGAAGTTGGTTTGGAAGGGACGGCGATGAAGCTTTCCGATTCGCACGTGGACATGGAATTAGAAATACCGGATGATCAGCTCAATGAATTTACCTTGACTTTGGAGGTAACTCCAGACCAGGTAAATGGAAATAAACAGATGATATTTGAGAGTGAGGGGAAACCGATCTCACTTTATTTGGATCCTAACGGAAATTTGATCACAGAAATGGAAAGTGATCAAGGCGTGAAAAGCTTAATGAGTTCCGAACCAATGCCAGCAGGCAGGGCTAGTACCATCCGCGTGTTAAAATATGCCGATGGAAAGGCCGAATTGGAAGTCAATGGGAAAGTCGTGGCCACTGATGCCAATATGGGCAAAATAAATAATTGGGGCAAACAGCAATTCCGTTTAGGGGGATCCTTTAATGGTTCTGCCAATTCTTTCCAAGGGAGCATTGCTAAAATAGAAATGGAAAATGGTGCGATTAGCTCAAGCTTGCTGCAGGAAAGGGCAAAAGAGGTGGGCATCATTTCGCAAAAGATTAAAGCAGCATTAGATATTCAAAATATCCTAGTCCATATAGATTTTAATGAAGGAAGAAGTCAATTAAAAAGGATCAAGCAGGTCATGCAGTCCTTAGGGATTAAGTCTATCGATGATTTGGGTACCTTGAAGCTGGAAGGCAGTAAAAGTATTAAGCCAGGCGATGTATTGATTGGCAGAAAGAGATCTTTTTTAGACTCGGTTAGATGGGAGGCTGTGTCAGAAGCCTTCAATTCGGCAACCATTACCTCCAAAGTGGATATGTTGAATAATAAACTGGGGAATGCCAAGAGCTTCAAACATTTTGATATCAAGAAAACAACTGTACCTAATATACTGGGGCGAGGAGGGAACAGAAGGAGGGGTTTGAATTTAGGTGCTGCCAATCCACAGTCTACCGGGATGAAATGGAAGGATCTTTTTAAGGAAACCGATGGAAAAATAGAATTAAAGAACAAGACCGATTTCAAGAAAACCTTTGAAGCAATAAACCCTTCATTATGGCCTACTTTGACGGAAGGTTATCAGGTCATGGGAGGCCCATCAGTAATCGGGCAAAGGGAGACGGTCATCATTGCCAAAAAGATTGATTTAACCAATGTGCATTTGGAGGTTTCAGCTGATGTGGAGACCCTGACGATATATGCGGAAGAGTTGATCTGTGGGCCAGATGCGTGGATTATTTGGAAAAGACCAGGTGGATTTACCCCGGCACGCACGGATGATCCTTATTTGAATGGTTTACCGAATTATAACCGTTCACCGCGGAGTCGGGACTATGATAACCATACCGGAAGGCAAGGTGGTCGAGGAGCTGATGGTATGGTTGGGCAAAATGGAGCGGCAGGTAGAAATGCACCCAATTTAAAATTATGGGTAAAGGATTTGAAGAATCTTCCAAATATAGATTTGAATGGTGAAAACGGTATTCAAGGAGGCCAAGGGCAACGCGGTGGGAATGGTGGCAATGGAGAAGGCGGACGATTTGGGAAAGCGTGGTTTTGGGGTTCTTGCTATAGTGAAGGTGGGAATGGAGGCCGTGGTGGGGACGGTGGCAACGGTGGAAATGGAGGAATTGGTGGGGTGGGAGGAAATGCCGGTAATATTTCCATCGGCGTACTTATAGGAACTTTGGAACAATCTGTTACCCAACAAAGTTTTAAATGGAAAAATCAAGGTGGACAGGCAGGTTTTGGAGGTCCCGGAGCTGAAGGTGGTGATGGTGGACAGGGTGGCAGACCGGGAAATGGAGAGGATTGCCATGGTGCCAGGGCTGGTGATACGGGAGCGAAAGGACAACGTGGTTATGATGGACCTTTGGGGCAATATAATGGACAGGATGGGGAAAATGATTTTTTTCAATTCACTCAAGCTGATTGGGATGAACAGATGACCTTGCCATTTATTACTTCCGCAAGCACCTATGAAGTTTTTCCCGGCGATAAAATAATCCTCAAAGGAAATGTCTTTACGAACTCTGATACCTTTATTTATGATGGAACTGTAACCTTGTCAAAAAACTTGCTTCCTGATGGTACAATGGAGGTGACCATGCCGGCTGATGCAAAGGGTGGCTCTAAGGTGATATTTTTTAGGAGAGCCTCAGATAATAAGGAAAGTAATCGCATTATTGTTCGGATCAAACCTCAACTGGATGAGTTTGTAAACGGACTGATTCCGGGTTCTTTGGTGGAGGTCACAGGGAAAGCATTTTTGGATGGAGCAGCGATCTTGGTCAATGGTCAGAGTCTACCTACCACGGTTTCGAACGCTGGAACAAAACTGAGTTTTACCATGGTAGGAGTCGATGAAGGAATGCAGGTGGGAGTTGAAAAATCCTTACAGGTCCAGAATCCTGATGGTATGCGCAGTAATATCCGTGTTGCCAAGGTGAAGGGGATTCTTGAAATTCGCTTTAAATATGGTCATAACAATCTAGGGTTCCATAATCCTAACATCGGTAAGCCAAGTTGGGATACCTTTAAGGCAACCTTTGGAAGTTCAGAAGTTTGGCATGAGACGATCGATCCCATATTTGGACATCCTATCCTTACCGCTGCATTTTACGCCTTTTATTATTACTTCCTGAAAGGGAAGGGAGATGGTGGATTAGCTACAGGATTTTGTACATCGATGTCGGCCAAGGTTGCCGATAACCTGTTCAATGAGAACCTGAATATCTCGACCATTCCTCAGGCAGATATTATGACTGAACTCACCGGTATACATGGCAAGTTGTTGAGCAAGGAATCTTTGCTTTATTTTCATGATTGTGGAAGAAGGGCAGGAAAGAATATTGAAACTGCCATAAGGCAGATTGAAACCACCTTCCTGAAAGGATGTGATCGGAATAATTCACCTTTGCTGTTTTTTGTTCCTTCGGGTGAGGTTTGGGATAGTGGCTATTTTGATAAGTTAAGTGATTCACATTGTATCTTCCCTTATAAATTTATATATCCTGACAATCATCCCGGAGCGCAGCTTTCTGCTGATGGAAAAACAACGATTAATAGTTTGGATGGCGTGCAGCTCAAAGTATGGGATTGCAATAACCATGATAATGAAGATTGTTTCCTAACTTTTTCTTTAGAAGATGGAGAATTGCGATATAGCTACAACAAGAAGGCGGGCTTTACTTTAAGTAACGGAATTACCTTAGCTATGATGAGCAATGGAGCCTATAATCTGGCGGATCATGATATGCCGTTTTCTGGACCTTTTGGTTTGAGCACTTTTATTTTAGACTTTTTGTTGAGTCCGGCAGATATAGAAGTTACCGATGCTGAAGGTAGAAAGACCGGTAACTTTGATGGAAAGCTGTATAGTGATATTCCAAACAGTCATCCTTGTTATCTTATCCCCGGAGCTTATCTATTGCCATTTGGACAGAGCTTGACCCGTAATATCAAAGGCACTGCAAATGGCAGCTATACATACAATAGTATCATGCCGGATGGGGCGATGATAAAGCTAGAAAACATAGAAACCAAGAAGGATGAACGTGATATCTTGATGGTCAATGCAGATGCTACACAGATTAGGTTAAAGAGCCAAAGGAATAAACCATTGGGACTGACCTTTTCTAGGGTCATTGAAAATGAAATCCGAAGTATTAGCATAAAAGGATTGCAATTGCATGAAACCGAAGATGTGGACATGACCTTGGCACCCGACTTAAGCTTCTGTCGATTTGCTAACCCAAAAATGATCTCCGAGGTATCGGTTGAAGCAACCGTAATGGATGCTACAAAAGCTGTTAAATCGAAACTCATGAAGAGCATACAGGTTCAAGCAGATGCTGACTTGGTATTTGCCATGAGTAATTGGAAGGATATGAACTTTCAATTGGATTCTATTGCTTACTAGCAAAAATCAGTGGCAAAAAGATTGATTTTGAAGCCATATTATTAAGGTTTCTGGGGTTGTTGATGGATTGGCGGTTGAATAATTAAAGTATTATTAAAAAATCCCTGATTTCAGCTATAGGTATGCACTTGGTTTTGGAATAATTTTGTAATAACAATTTGAAATTATGTTTCAATATTGGATTTGAAAACAAGTAAAAAATAAAAAAGCATATTATGATAAGAAAATCTTTTGCATGCCTAGCCGTATTAGGCGCATTGACCCTAGGAAGTTGTGGATCTAGCTCGAAGAATGCAGCGGAGTACAACAATTCAATCATTACAGTGATCAATGAGAATGAGTCACATATTGCCAATATGAACTCAGCAATGACCTCTGCGGATTATGCCAAAGCAGAAACCGTACGTGGCGAATGGGAAAAAGCTTTAAGTGCTGATATCAAGAAAGTAGAAGATCTTGGTGATTTTAACGGAGACGGTGAATTTCAGAAAGCTGTCGTGGATGGCTTAAAAGGTTACCAGAAAATCGTAACGGATTCTTATCCTAAATTGATCGAAATCCGTAAGAACAATGTTGAAGATCCAGCTACGGAAACTAAGTTGTTGGATGATATCAATAAAGCGTTTGAAGATGCTGCGAATAATGTGAACAAGGCTTCAGATGCCTTCGAAGCAAAATACAATAAGTAGGTTATTATTAAGTCAAATAAAAATAGCCCTGACCTGAAGGTTGGGGCTATTTTTTTATAGGTTTTAAGATTTTTAATCAAATTCTCCAAGCATTAATATTCCATTTGTCCCAAAAAGATATCCCCAGTTATATATGGAATAAATTTTATTTCCTATCTTGAATAGGATAATCCAAAATGCATCTAAACCTTTTTATGTCTAATATATGAATCAACTTTTCAAATCACGTTTCTATTATTTCACTTTACTTTTTGTTCTTGTTTCTATTAAGCCTAGTTTTTCACAGTTGAAATTTCAGATTAACGGAAAAATTGATAATTCGGTTTTTCGTCAGGCTGGATATACTATTGAAAATGGGGATTTAATTACCTTAGATTTTATAAATCTAGAAAGAATTGATTCAGCGATGGTTTCCAATGATCAGTTTCAATTTACTGGACAGGTAGATATTCCCTCTGTCGCCATGGTGAATTTTAAAGGAGGTGGTTTTCTTCTTTTAATTGATGAAAGCGACTATCAAGTCGTTGTAGCCGTTTATGAGGAAGGAAAAGGAAGATACAGTTATGGTGATATCAGGATAGAAACACAGTCTCCATTCTTCAATCTTTGGAAAAATCTAGGAATGAGAAAAGGTGATCTAAATGATCAAAAACTAGAAGTTCAAGATTTACTAAAGGGGGAAATTACAGACGCTGAGCGGAATTCATATGAAGATGAACTGCAACAAATAAATGAAAAGTTGGCTGCATTGTATTACGATGCTTCAAAGGAACATCAAGATACTTATGAAATGACTTATTTGCTGCCAGCGGCTCCAGATTTTTCCTATTCCAGGTACATTGATTATTATAATAAGTTATCTGATGATATTAAAAATAGTTTTTATGGCGTAAATCTCTATAAGAGATTGCTCTTGACTAAACCAAATTAAATGAAGTTTCACAAATTAGTTCTTAGCAGCATTTGCTTTTTGATTTTTATTAATCACTGCTATTCTCAAGAAATAAATGAGAAAACCGTCCAACTTAAGGTGAATATCCAAGAATTAAAGGATTTTAATGATAATGTAAAGTTGATCTTTAATAGAACCGATACTATAGACTTAGTAAATAAATCAAAAACCAGCTACGAAGGAGAGTTGAAAAGGAATTTTGATTTTAAACGACCTCAATTCGCTAGGTTAATGGTTAATGCCGATGGAGTAGGTCAGGACGTTAAAATTATTCAATCGCCATACTTCCTTATTGACAGCAGTAATATTGTAGTGAATTGGGATTTAGGCCAAGTTTTTTCAGTCGAAGGAGGTCCTGAAAATCACATGCTCCAATTGTTCCATAAAGAGGAGCAGGAAGCTGCTAGTGAAATAAAAAACTATTCTATTGGACTCGACAGGGATATTATTGATTCTATCAATCACGTGAAGAACATAAAGCTTTTGAAGCTTATTGAAGAGAGTGTTGATTCCCATTCCGCCTATACAAAACTGCTTACTCTTTTGAGGCCATCCTCTTTTGATCTGAGAGCAGAGATTGAAAAAACTGTTTCTTCCTTTAGTAAAAGTTCCTTTAGCGATGAAGAATTAAGTTTGCTAAAAAACAGATATGAAGAATATGTCCAAAGAGTAGAATTCCAGAATGACCCAAGTAACTTTCCGGTATTCTCCACCTTGCCGTTTCAAGAAACTCCTTCCTTTGAATCATTGAAATTAAAACACGATTATCTCTTAATTGATGTATGGGCGCCTTGGTGTGGACCTTGTTTGGCTCAGCATCCTACAATTGATTCCCTCTATTCCGCAAACAAAGACACTAAAGATTTTACCATTGTGGGGCTTGCCATTTCATCCAATAAAGACCATTGGCTTGATTATTTAAAAAAAGGAGTTGTAAAATATCCAAATTACTATTTGGATTCAGATAATTCAGAAATCTTCAAAAAAGGATTAAATATTATTGAAATTCCGAGATATGCCTTGTTAAGAACCAAGGACTTCAAATTAGTGGAACAGCAAATTGAATTTAATGAGATTGAAAGTGTCCTCAGGAAATATAAATTGATTGAATAAAGTGTTGTTAGAGAAATGGGGGTGATGATAATGCTTTGGAAATAAAGGCTTGGTAATGAGTAAGGTTCAGCAAGGTTAAACATGAAATCTACTCTTGAAAGGACATCAAAATAATACTCTATTAATAATTAATCGTTCTAAATATATTGGCATTGAGTTTGCCTATTTCCTTACAATCCACCTGAATGTGATAGGAATTTTTTAGTTTTGGGTATCACACTTTAGGGGGAGAACATAAATCATTATTATTTCCATCAGGAAAGAATGTTTGGGAAAGCTATGAAATACGAACGAACAATGATACTTAAACAGAGGATTCGCAATAATTACTTAAAATATATACTTACCGGAACCTTTTCCGTTATGCTGGTTGCAGGCTATGCGCAAGAAGAGAAAAAGGAGCAGGTGCCTACCAAACCATTGGAAAGAACTAAACCACAGGATATGGATTCCATTGAGGTGGTTAGGGATTACCGTCCAATGTTGGCAGATGCTGTAAAGATGCGCCGGAGTCCTGAGATGAACATCGACCGGAAAGCTTTAGAGGTCGAACTTCGCCAGATTGCTGCTGGTATGTATTTTAAGAAGAATGGTTTCAAGGAGCCATATCACTTTCCTCTGCCACAGAAGTATCCTAATGCTAAGGGCAGCAATATTGACAACAACAGGATCGGTATTATTGCCTATAGGGGTAAGGAATTTGAAAGAGCGACTTCCATTCTGAAGAAAGTAGAGCCGGGAGATGCATTTTATCAAAGTTCCATTATCGCCTTAGGCTATATGGCTCAAGAAAGCGGAGATAAACAAGGCGCTCGTGACGCTTTCTATAAAGCTTCAAGACTTAGTTTCGACGAAGATCTAAAGGCAGATGCGCTATATAACTACGCTAAAATCTTATATGACCTGGACTCTGTCCAAGCCTCTTTAGTTCCCCTTCAGCAATTTATTCAAATGACCTATGACAATCTTGACAAAGAGGAGAAAGGTTCAGAGACTACAGAAGTAAGAATGGCTAAGGTTTTGGCGGGTTCCAGCAATTTTCAGGTTGCTGTCTACCTATTGGAATCATTCGACAATAGGGAAGAGGTTGCCGATAGGGTCTACCAGAAGATAACCTATTACAGAGGGTTGGAGTTTTACAATGAGCGTGCCTTCGAGAACAGTATTTCCATGTTCATGCGTTCCGAGAAATACCCGTTTGATACAGAAATGGCAGCATTAGCTACCTATTGGAAGGCAGAAGCCATGTACGAGGTCCGTAAATACGGTGAAGCGGTCGATAACTTTACCAAATTCCTTCAGTTGCCCGTTGCCAAACAAACCTCTGTGTACAATTATGCAAATTATGCCTTGGCATACTCAGCATTCCGTATCAACAGATATAGTGTGGCGGCGCAGTACTTTGAACGCTTTCTTGCATATGAAGGAGGGGGATTGGATAAAAACACCCGATTTGATGTGATTGCACGATTAGGCGATTCTTATCTGTCCATGCGAAACTATGGAAAAGCCAATGAATACTACGATCAATTGATCGATGAAAAGGCACCAAATCAGGATTATGCCTTGTTCCAACATGGTATTATCCAAGGATTGCAGGGCGACAATGAAGCCAAGCTCAATACTTTGCGTTCAGTAGTGGAGAAATTCCCTGGTTCCAATTATGCAGATGATGTGGCCTTTGAAATCCCATATATCTATTTTGTGAAAGGTGATTACGATGTTGCAATCGAAGGTTTGCAGAAGATGATCGAAAAATATCCTCGTAGTAGCTATGTTCCGAGAGCATTGATGACCATTGGGCTTGTCCAATACAATAAAGACGATTCCGAAGCTGCGATGGCTACCTTTCAGAAAATTGTAAAGGATTACTCTAAAACCAGTGAGGCCTCACAAGCCTTGCTATCCATAGAAAATATATATCTTGATCAAGGTGATGCCACCAGTTATATCCAATATGCTACCAGTACGAATATCACTGACCTGAGTCCAGCGGAGCAGGATAACCTAGCTTTTCAAGCCGGTAATACCTTATTCAACAGAGGGCAATATGGTCCAGCTGTGGAAGCCATCAATGCCTATTTTGATAAATTTCCGAAACCTAGGCAAGAGAAACATGCTCGATACATCAGAGGGGTGAGTTTGTACCATACGAACCGACCTGAGGAAGCCTTGCATGACCTAAACATCATCTTGAACGACTGGACAAGCCAGTACACCGAGAAAACCTTGATGACTGTTGCTGCGCTGTACCTGAAACTGAAGGAATACAACGAAGCTATCGTGCACCTCAAAAAACTGGAACTCAATTCAGATTATAAGGATAACTATGGCTATGCCATTACCAACCTGATGATCTGTTATTATGAAATCGGTGACTATGAGCAGATGCAGAATTATGTGGAACTGATCAAGAATTACAATAAGGCAACCGAAGCAGAAATTGCAACCGCCCATCTTTATAGCGCCAAAGCTTATGAGAAAGAAGGGAATGCAGAGTCTGCTTTGAAGGAGCTGAATCTGGCAGCACTGAAAAGTAAGGCTACAGCCAGTGCAGAAGCTAGGTACCGTGTAGCTGAATTGCAATATGCCAAGAAACAATACACAAAAGCACAGGAATCAGCCTTTGATGTAATCAATAACATGGATAACAATGATTATTGGGTTGCAAAGAGCTTTATTCTCCTTGCTGACACCTATGCCCGCAAAGGCGATGCTGTACAGGCAAGAAGTACATTGGAGAGTGTTATTGAAAATTACGAAGGCGATGATGATATCATCCCTGAAGCAAAAGATCGTTTGCAGAAATTGAAAAAGAAGTAAAAGGAAAAGGTTTATTTACGGGCTTAAGAGTCTTAATAAGACCATAAACAATAGAAAAAGTCTTTCAGGATGTCCTGAAAGGCTTTCTTTTTTTATTAGGATTCAAGACATTAAGTTATGTTAATACATTGCCCTCAAATTTTCTATTAAAGGATTAATGTAACGGAATAAAAAAGCGTGTAATATGCATTGGTATCTTTTACCCATTGAACCTGAACAGGAAGCACATTCTTTATGTCCTTGATATTATTTTCCTCAATGTAGGCTTTTATCTTTGCCTCTATTTTTATTCCACCAGTATTTTTTTCATTGGCATGAACATCGACGCTGCCCGTTATTACCTTTATTTCCATATAAATATTTTTGCTGTTATGATTATAGATTGGGATGTGTTGACCTGAATCTTAAATTCTCATCGCCACAGCCTAGCACTCCATCTACCTAAATATAGAGATGATTTCATCCACCGTCACCTTACCAAAATAAGATGTAAGATCAACAGAATTTAACAAGCGCCGAATATCATCTTCATTGTGATTTATTCCGACAAGCTTATTTTCCAATTCTTCAATGGGCTTGGAGGCAAAGAAATCTCCGAAGATCTTAACCGCATTGATCACTCCACCCTGTAAGACATCCATGTGTAGCTCTATAAAACCAGAAGGGACTTTGATTGCATTCTTAAAGTTGTACATAGGTGAAAAACCAAAGTTCCAGTCCCAAGTACCATATTTTTCTACTATTAACTTTTCCACCGCTTTCACATCCTCATCCGTCAACTCATAAACCTTCGCCTGCGGATTATCAATCATCATCTGATCGATTAATGCTTGCTTTATATGTTCTATGCCCACATGATCGGGCAAATATTCCTTTAGGTTTATTACCCGAGAGCGATTGGATTTTACAGCCTTATCCTGAAACTTTAATGGATTTATCTTCAACGCATCTGCCAAGATACTCATCTCCGAATCAAACAGTATGGTGCCATGCTGGATCATCTTCCCAGCCTTGGCGAGCTTTGCATTACCACTGAATTTCTTGCCATCCACCAATAAGTCATTCCGACCTTCCAAGCGGCCAGGTATCCCAAATTGATGTAATACGTTGAGAACTGGCTGAGTAAACTTCGCAAAGTCCATAAACTCTTCCTCAATTAACTTAGTATGGAAAGAAAAATTCAGGTTGCCCAAGTCGTGGTATACCGCACCTCCACCAGACATCCTCCGTACCACTTTTATACCATTTTCCTGGACATATTCTAGATTGATCTCTGCCAATGTATTCTGGAACTTACCAACAATAATTGCAGGAGCATTGATGTATAAGAGGAAAATAGGCTCAGTGGGGTATTTGTATAGTAAATATTCTTCTAGCGCTATATTAAAATAAGCATCATTAGAAGTAGAATCGATAATTAACATATTTTTTATAGGATAAAATCAAAGCTACTGAAAATTTTAAGGATTGGGATTTTCCTGACGGCAAGCTCCCAATTTTTTATGAAATGATTGAGGAGGTATAAGTTTGTTTAGATAACCCCTGGAAGGGGTGAAATATTTTTCTATAACCTTTTTTGTGTCACCCTGAAGGCTACGCCGAAGGGTCTCGGAACTATCCTCTCTTTATTTGAAATGGTTTGCTTTAATGATTATCAATGCTTGAAAATTAATTTATTCTCTTCGTTACTTTTGAAGCGCAAAAGTAACCAAACCGACGAAGGAGCTCACGGATACCAAAAACAACTCGAATCCGTAAAACCTTCGGCCCATTTAAGGTGGCTTTTCGCACCATCCACATCACATGGATAGAATGCCTTGTTGTCGGGAATATCTTCCAAAAGATCATCCCTTTTGATGGGATGATCCATTGAAAGCATTCCAAGGCCAATCCCATCGCACAGGTCGACGGCATTCTATCCATTTTTCCGCCACTGGAAATGAGCCGGAGGCTAAAGGGCTTCCTTTGGAAGGAAGATTTATGTATTTCGGCATTAAAAACCCACAGCATGGATGAAATCTTTGTAGGTTAATGATGGATAATAACGGCCAACCCACAGCGTGGGTGAAATGTTTGTAGAAATGTGAACCCTTCAACGGATAACCCACAGCGTGGGTGAAATATTTTTCCATACCATTTTTGTGTCACCCTGAGGGTCTCCCGAAGGGTCTCGGAACTATCCACAATCACTTGAAATAGATTGTTCATCTTACGATTTACAATGACAACGATCCAAAAAATAAAATAATAGATTCTTCGCTGCGCTCTGAATCCCTCTCTGAGATCTTGTATTCCTCTGGTGACAATGGAAAAGGATAGCTTATTTGTGACTTAAATCCTGCAGGGGAGCAGAAGTATTTTAGGTTAAATCAAAGATGATGTTCGCTGGAAAACCCTCAACTATATACAATAAAAAAAGCTGCCCTTGAGCAGCTTTTTTTATATCATTACGCATTATCTTGATTTAAAGATTGCTTATAAATAGCCTTCTTAACTTGGATACGACGAGCAACAGATTTTTTCTCATAAGCTTGACGCGAACGTAATTCTCTTAAAACACCAGTCTTCTCGAATTTCTTCTTGAAACGTTTTAATGCTCTATCTAGAGATTCTCCTTCTTTTACATTTACAATAATCATAGCTTTTTTGTATACCTCCTTCCGTCGTGAAAATTCTTGGTCTGCAAAGATAAGTAAAGCAATGACATTACGCAAGGTAATTCTAATATAATTTCAAGTCAGCAACGATCTGCTCCAATGGCCGCTCTGCGCTGCATAGAACTGTCTGGATACCAAGCTTTTTAGCTCCCTCCAAATGCTGCGGGCTGTCATCTACAAACAGCGATTCTTCGGGAATTAGATTATTCTGCTCCAATACACGTTCAAAAATCGCGACATCTGGCTTCCGTAACCCCTCCAAATGGGAATAATAGGTCCGTTCAAAAAATACATCATTACTAGGGACTCCATATTTCTCCTGGATATGGTTCATGCAATAAGCATAATGCAGTTCATTATTATTGCTACAAAGGAAAGTACGGTAATTGTCCCTTAGATTCTCCAAGATTTCATGCTTTCCCTCAGGTACACCAATCAACAAGGAATTCCAGGCAGTATCTATCTGTTCATCGCTCAGATCGTATCGGTCGGCCTTCCTACGGACGCCATCCCGAAACTCCGGAACAGAAATCTCACCTTTGTCAAAAGCGTCAAACAAAGAGTCCTGACCATGATGTCCAAAAAATTCATCTACGTTTTTAATCCCTAAATCCATAAAGGCTTGACGCACTTTAGGAAAGTCAATCATAAAGATTACATTTCCATAATCCAGAATAACATTTTTAACTTTTTGCATATAAAAATTTTGTTTTCTCGTCTCAAATATCGATAATTGCATCGTCAAAACGGGTATCCTATACCCATTTTAACAGCACAAAAACTGCGCCTATAGCTCAGTCGGTTAGAGTAGAAGACTCATAATCTTTTGGTCCCTGGTTCGAGCCCAGGTGGGCGCACAGAGAAAACCTGTAAGTTGTTAGCTTACAGGTTTTTATTTTTTACTAGCGGGCTATTTAGGGGGCGGTGATTGTAACAGTTGATTTTATTAACAACTGTTTGATCAATTCCAGAATTATAATTTATTTATTTGGGTAATCTCTGTTGTCTTTAACTTTGAGTCTTCATATTTAGTTCTCACCAATTTCTTTTGTAAGAATAAGTTTTGTGATAATAAGTTAATTTGACTGTATGCGGCCTCCGAAACAACGACAAACCAACCTTCTCCAACTTCTGAGTCTTTTCTTGGAGTCATTTGGATATTACCATTTGACCAATATATAGATTCAGCCATCAACTCGTCTTTTGAGTTTTTCCAAGCAAATAATTTTGTTTGGTCAGGTATCCAGCCCAAATATCTTGCTAAGACAGGATTAATTGCAATCCACTTAGATTTTATATCAAATCTATTAAACCTGTGATCTCTTAAAACAATGATAAAATGTCCATCTACACTTATATTGTGATAATTACTACTTAATTGGTGAAAAACCGAACCAAAAACATAATTCTCGCTCTTGTCCAATTTATCATTAACTGCAAGTTGACACATATATTCTTCCGTAGGAGAACCCCAGTCTAAATTTTTCACTTGGCTGTATTCTGCGATAATTTTGAAGGTTTTATTATAACTCAATAATGATTCGAATAATCTTTTTGATTCATCAATTCTGTCTAACCAATTGTTGCCAACTCCGCCAAATTCACTTTCTTTAATTGTTTGTATGAAATTTGGCTTTTCTATTTCAATGAAATGGGAAACTGCATAATCCTGTGAAATGAAAATGTCTTGAAGATTTGCGTCATCAATCGTGTTTGAATCAATTAATTCATTAATTACATGCATTATTGCTCTACGTGAAGTAATAACTCTTGGTCTTGGGTAAGAATACTTCAAATAAATCTCTTCTAAGTGATTTCTCAATTTTTTTTCATATTCAACAGTCCATTCATCTTTATTGCCGATTTCTTGCATAATTGAGTATACTCTATAAATAAGATTAGACTCGGGGATTCCAGATTCTTTTGATAATATGCTTATCAAATACTTAAATGGACTTATTAGATCATTAGGATTATTTATATCAACATTTGGATAATAATGGTCAACCTCTTTATTAATCTCTAATGTTTGTGGTTCAGGAAGGTGTAAAGAATATACGCTTGGTAAGTCAATATTTGTAGAAGCAGGGATACATTCACCTAACTCATTTAAAATTTGTTTTGCGCTTTTTCGTAGCAAATAATCTTTTGACAAAGCTAAGTTTTGAATTATTGATTTAACATCTTTAATCTTTGAAGAATTCAGCTCTCTTAATGATATTATCACATCCATAGAAATGTAATCATCCATCCTTCCTTTTAATATTTGAGCTAATACGTAGTCATTATTTTGATTGATGTATTTTGCTAATAGAAGAATAGATTCTTCCCGAATTAATGAAACTGGATTCTTTGACAAATACAATAAATAATCCACCAAGGATTCAGAAATTGGCTTCTCAATTGATTTAAGTAAAGGTAGGTTTTCTGCAGGTCTACTATTAGACATTAACCTTTGCAGATAGCCAAATACTTCAACCCAAACATCTTCCTCAACATAGTTTTCCGTTAACAACGGAGCGATATCGTCAAGATGTTCAATATAAGAACTTGGATAATTGCCACTTGAAATATCATGTGCAAATACTTCAAACGCTTTTGAAGATGCAAGTGCAGAGTTTACTTTTTTCAAAGCATTAAAAGCATTGATTCTTGTTCCTCCATCATAAAATTTCACCCAACCAGATTCGCTGGACAATTCAAGGCTTTTATTAGCTAAACTTTCAGCCAAGTCGCAATTACCAATTTCAATAGCAACTTCACTAAGTTTTGCATAAAAGTCAGATTTTCTACCTCCCACACTAACAGTATTGGAAAGTTCATAAATCTGCGAGGAAGTTAATGACGAAGCTATTTTGTCAATGACTTTTGCCCAATTAAAATATGAATTTCCTTGGTCTTCTTGTTGAAGAATTTTTTTGAAGTCGTCAAAATTTTCTACTCGTTTTAAAACTTCACTCTCATCAATTCTTTCGTGACTTTCTTTTAGTGTTAATGAGTTAGATAATGATGATGAATTGTCCTTTCTATTTTTTTCGGGAACGCTGAAATCAGAATAATAGTCATTGATTTTGATTCCGTTTTTCGAACAGAAATTTTCAATTTCAGAAAGCAAAAAATGCCTATTTTCTTCGTATGACTTGATGTTTATGGCTGAAATAATAACAGGTAAATAATTATCAAATAACTTTTCCAGTAATATTTCGTATCCTTTGTTTAAAATCGCTTTTAGTAAAGAAGCGTTGGCTGACTCAGTAAGGAGTAAATACAAACCATTATAAAGTTGAATTATACTTCTGAATTCATCTTCATCTTTTACACGATTGACAAAGTGTTTGATAAACAAAGTAATTGAATCTTTAAAATCAATTAAATCGTTTTCCAATTGCCAAATAGTTTGCTCAAGCCCATCACTAAAATTATGTTCAAACGATACATCTAGTAATTCTTCAGATGCGTACCAATAAGCTTTTCCTTCTGTCGTTTCCTTTATATGTTGTAGATGTGATAAAAACCATTTAATTCTCTCAGTAGCTTTTGAAGGATCTTTAAGATTAATTTTTCTTAACCATTCAATCCATGTACTAAACTGATAATCCTTTCTATATCCAACTCCAATAGTTTCCTGAATAGCTTGTTTAAGCCATTTTTCACCAATTTCCAACTCTCCTAAAATAAGCCATACTTTTGAATGAGCCACACATTCGGAAACACGACCATCAATATCGCGATCTTCTAACATAGAAGTTTCTAAGCTACTTAACAGTTTTTTTGCTTTTTCAGAATTGAATCCATTGTTTAATAAAGATTTTATGATTTTTCTTTGCTCACTTGTACTCCAATACTTAGGTTTTGCAGCAAATTCCTTAAATAAAAGATCTCCTAATGCCTCTATATTTTCTATGCCGTGTTGTGATACAGCAGAAATTAAAAAATCAAAATATTGTCCTTTAGCTTGTGTCAGTTTATACCAGTAACTATTTCGGTGAGAAACATCCTTGTAGTAAAATCTTATAATCGGAAATGCTCTTTTCGTAACATCACCAGAAATTTGATTCTTTACTATTCCATCAGCTAAAATTTGAGTTGTAATACACAACATTCTCTCAAATTCTACCAATACTTCTTCATCAGAATCTTTTATAGCTGACGGTATTGCAGAAGTAATAGAAACTCCTTTCCCAGATAAGTTAAGCAGCTTATTGAGTTTAATTAATGGAATAAACTGGTCTAGAGAACCATCATAACCTAGTGAGTCTTTACCTAAATTCAAAGGCTGCCCAATACCATCAATCCAACTAAGTGTTTCATCAACATTTTGGGTAACTTTAAAAACTAAATCAGCAATGTAAATTTTGCCAATAGGTTTAGCCGTTTTCTTTGTAAAATGAGTTGTTAAAAATGACAGATATTCATTTGCACGGATATTGTCATTTAATTCTAAACATTGTTCAATGGCATATTGAATAAGTTGAAATAGTGCGTTTCTTCCTCTGGATTCATTCGTTCCTATTTTCTCTAAGACGGTTTTTAACTCATCCCATTTGTTTTGATCAATTAAACTATAACCAAGATTAGCGATTAAGCACAAGTGCAAATCCGCTTCTTTTTCCTCAAACCTATTTGAACGCGTATTTTCTGAAAAATTGATATTCTCAATTTTTGATAAAATGTTTTCCGTTGATTCAAAATATGGCGCAGTATAAATCCATTTTTCTAATGAATCTCTGATTTCTACATACCGATGTGAATCGTCAATGGTAATTCCTGAATCGTCAATGATTTCAGGATATGCCAAATTAAACAGAGTTGCACTTTCGGAGTTAAATCCGAATTGAATAAATAAACTAGAAGCCTTGAACGCATAAGCATTGCTGCAATGAAGAATGTTTCCTGTACGCAGATAATTTCGTGCAATATCAGGTTTTCCAATGATTAAATATTCTTCTGTAAATGAGGCGGGGTCAATATTAAACTGTCGCCTTTCTATTTCTGCTAATGAAAATAAATACCTTATAAGTATATTGATGTCTTTAGTTTGTCGGGCTACTTCAATTCCTAACTTTGCGTCTTGTTTTATTTCTTCAACAGGTCTAAAATCCAATAGTTGAGCAGTAAAATTGTCTGGCGTAACCTCTGAAACGAATTTATCATATTGCTGTGCTTGAAAAAGGTGGTGATTTTGTTTCCATGATTTTTCAACCTTTGATTTTAAATAAAAATCAGCAAGTTGGCTGTGGTATTTAAGATTTTCCTCTTGGTCAAATTCGTTTGTTAGATAATTTAATGATGTATGATAAAGAAGAAACTGCTTGAATGAATTATGAAAGAATGCTAAAGTATTTTTAGTTTCATTAAACAATACTTTAGCATTTTCTTTGAATGACTTTAAAACACTTCGTTCAATTCCCCATTCTTGGACAAACTGAATGTTTATTGAACCATTAATCCTTACTATTAATCCCAAAAAATGAATTAAGTTTTCTTCTTGTTGAATTGGATTCCATATTTTTCGATAGTAGGTATCAATACTTCCATCAATGGTTTCAAAAGTGTTTATTGTATCGTCAATAGAATCTGATTCAACGATTTTTTCTATTAAATAAGATAAGTATAGCGGATGCCCTTGTGACTTTTCAAATACTAGTAATTTTTGAGCGTCACTAAGTTGAATTGAAACATTGAGATTGCTTATGTATTTATAGACTTCCTCTTTTTTTAGAGAATCAATTGGAATGGTTCTGTCGCCTTTCTGAAATTCAATTTTAATTTCATGTTGAATGTCGTCAAGGTCGTAAGATTGACTTCCTAAAATAATAAAAACGCCTTCTGGAAGTGAAGTAGGTAAAGGCAGTTCACGTAAGAAACTATTAGTGGTTGATTTGTATTCTCTTGGCACATGGTCTAAACCATCAATAATTATTATGGTTTGCTGACCGCTTGTCGCAAAATCTTCCCCGACAAATTTTAATTGTTCATTGAATACATCTTTTAGAAAGAGTAAATCTTTGTATGGGAGAATATCCCTCTTGTATATTCCTGCTTCTTTTAATTGAAAAACTAAATCAAAAAAAAGATGAGTAGCATTTCCTCTCTCGTGAAAATTCAGATGAGAAGAAGGGTTAACAAAATCAAAAGCGTAGTATCTTACAATTCTTTTTTTTAAACCTTTTGACCATTGATTTAATAAAGTTGATTTTCCAGAACCCGGACTTCCTTGTAAAAATAAATATCCACTTCTGTATTCAGTTAATTTTGAGTTCAGTAAATCAATTGTAGACTGAATTGGCTGGTATCTTTGTCTATCAACGATTAATTCGTGATTGAAAACCGTTTTAAATCTTTCTGCCCAACCTAATTCCTTGATTATTTCTTGTCGGCTAAATTGAATGCTTATTTCTGGACTTGCTACTTTCTCAATAATAAAGCGGCTAATTTGTTGAAGGTCTTCATCCTCTTTAGAAAATCTGGTGTTATTTACACTGAATTTTTTCTGTTCATAGTTTGGCCGAAAATCAAAAACACGAACAAACTCATCAAATTCGTTATTATTAAGCTTTGCTACTTTTTTAAACTCAGCGATGATTGGATTCCATTTTGCATCAACCACTCGATTGGATTTTAATTTTGTCCAAACCTCTGCAAGAAAATTTTCAAATGAACCGATTTTAGTATCTCTATCTTTCAAGCTATCATGTGAAGAAACAGGCTTGTTGGTTATTAAGTGTGGTATTACTTTCTTGTTCGGATTGTTTGTTTTTAAACTTTTCCAACTTGATGTGATAAGAGGAATTAATTCTATAAAATTTGCAAAAGACATTGTAGCATCAGCAATTGTCCATTTTACTTGATAAGCGTGCAGTTCTGAAGTTGTTAAATATTGTATGTCGTCGAGTTTTTCAGCAATGGGGTCAGAAATCCTTATCCACTCTAATTTTTCATTTATTAGATTCAAATAAACAAACCAAGCGAATTCGTCAAATTGTGGTAAATAACCACCTATTGCTGCTCTTTCTCCAGTTGCTGATACTGTACTTTGACTCATTAATTTATCTATTTATATATGTGTTTTTTTGTCGACGATCTATTCGTTAATTTTTCCACTGTTTTTCATTTAGATTTACAGCTAACTAGCTGCGAATTCGATAAAGTGGCAGGATAAAATGCCTAAACCTCCAATACCTTATCTATTTCTTTCATTAGTCGATCTGTTTCTGTTATTGCTACAATCATACGTCGATAATGTAGCACATCATCAAAGTCTAATTCGCGGTCTTTACGGCGTTTTTGTGCGGCTTGATAACCCCCAATATAATTTCTTACCAAATAAGACAAGTAGGAATTAGTTAATAATAACGGTTTAAACTGTGTTAAATTTAATTAAAATATGTGAAAGGAATAATTTATATTACGAAAATTTAATACTCAACTGATCATAAATTATGGACGCTTTATTAGAAGTAAATAAAATAGTAGAATACTTATTTCCTCTCAAAGAGAAGCTTCACGAGTTATATAATTGGAATGCGAAAATTGAAAAATTAGTCGATTTTGAAATAATAAATAATGATGAGCTTGAAAATTGGAATTTGCTTTCTAACTATGAAAAAGAATTAAATATCAAACGTACATTAAATCAATATTTAGCGAATGTAGAGTCAGATAATTCTATTGAATCTAAATTTCATCAAGTTTGTTATTGGATAATTAAAGACTGGGGTGGGATAAATTTAAAAGAAGATAAAGTGAAACCCTTGGTAGATCAATTTTTACAGATGAAAGACGCAGGTTTTGACAAAATAGCAAGTATTTCAAAAGTTGCTTCTTTTATGTTTCCAGAAGAATTTATAATCTACGATTCAAGGGTCGCTTATTCTTTAAACTGGATAATTCTTAAAACCGATGCAGGAAATAAATACTTCCCTATCCCCGAAGGTAGAAACTCAAAAATGACTTCATTTGATATGAATACATTAATTCATATCAAACATGCTAATAATTTTTTTACTGACAATCATCAAGAGCTATTAGGTAAAAATAAATTTATAAGTAATAGAGATCAGATTATCTACTTTGATAAACACGATGCTTACAAACGCCTTAATAGATTAATTATAGATATAAGCAACAAATTATGGGATGGCGATTTAGAAAAAAAACACAAACTATTCTATACAGAGATGTTATTGTTTTCTATAGCGGATAACTATATTTTTCAAGACATTGTGAAACATTTTATGGCAAACAATTCTATTTTCCATAATTCAACAAAATAAAATATACAATGAAATAAGATAGAGATTGAAACCTACAAGCTCGAATAAATAATCATTTATGTCGAATTACAGGTATCGAAAAGGACTATTATCAAAGTCTTTCAATAAATGATATTTTAGAATTAAAAACGGTATTAGCTGATATAAATAATACACTAACATACAAAACGTCCATGTATGCTGTTGAGTGGTTGACAGACATTTTTAACCTAGATAAAGTTGATAGCGAAAAATTGGTAAATCAAATAATAACCACAAAACCGAATAGTAATGGTTTTGATATTTATATTATCAAAGAAGAATTAAAACTTGTAGCAGAAGTAAAATGTATAAATCCAATAAACCTCGGTAGTAAGTTTGGATCCGATCAGAAAAACTCAATAATATCAGACTTAAAAAAACTTAACAATGGAAAGGTAAAACGAAGTGGGGATAGTGTTATCAACAATACAAAAGATTTTTACAAAATTTTGTTTTTCTTAGATACTGATAATAGAGTAAGTAATGCAATTCATGATTTAGTCGTTAAAACTGATTATAAAATTAAAATATTAACAACCGAAACTTCTACCATGTTAGATAAAGAACATATTTACATAAAAATATTATCCGGGTTAGCGGTTTAAAACTGTGTTAAATTTAATTAAAATAAAGTAAATTATTTCTTTTATTTTACCGTTACAGTAATAAAGATAATTACACCAATTAAATCGTTAGCGGTCACCCAAATACAGACCACAGCAATAACACAAAACTAATGCACAACACACAACTAAATAAAGTAGTTTTTCATTCAAAAGAAGATATGGCAGGTGGACATTACCTTCAAAAAGGTGAACATATTTTAAGAGCTAATATTTGAATTGGTATTAATTCTTGATTTTCTTATGAGCTTCAAAAATTCATCAATTTCATTCTTATCTAATTCTATAAGCTCTAATATTGAGAAATCTTCAAAATCTACTAAATAATCATAAGACAATGATATATTCTCCCTTTTACTTTTTTCAAAATAGTTTAACAACTTCAAATTGATAATCTATTGTATCAAAACGCACAGGAAACTTAGTAAACTCTTTAAATTGATAGATTTTATGCTTGCAAGTAGTCATCTTCTTTACTGTACTTTCCGCTTTAGTTAACTTAGATATATTAATGAATTCTTCAAAGGCATCAAAGAAATCAATAGCTACAAATCTATTATTTGACTCAAAGCGTTCAAAAACTGCTTTTCTGAAAATTCAAAATTATTGTATTTGAAGAACTCAAAAATCTTTTCAACCTTATCTTTAGTTTCAAAAATTGTTTTATTCCAGTCCCTATATTCCTTGGCATAAGGATGGCCTTTTGAATAAACTATGGTCTCTGTTTCGTTATCCCAATTGTCAATTCCTGCTTTAACATCAATATTTTTACTAATACGAATCTTCTCATGTTTCACTACCAATCTAATTGGCGCTATTCCAATTTTTGACATTCTGTCTTTTCTAATATCAAAATTAAATCTCATTGTAACGAACTTTAATATAGGGGATTATACAGGGGGCAGAATTTATATTAAAGCCAGTTAAAGTAGATTTAAAACATTAAAAAAAATTCATAACAAACTGTATTTCAATACACTAAAGTGTATTAAAATAATATAAAAAATCAAATAGGAACAGGTGGGCGCACAGAACAAACTCCCTCTCCATTAAATGGTTGAGGGTTTTTTGTTGGAACTAAGCAACAATAAAAGAAGCGTAAGTATAATTCGGCATTAATATTTTTTGATATAGAACCCTATCGGGGTTCAATTATTTTAGCATACATGGCACGTTAGCCTGGAGGTAGTGCAAAAAGATGTTCGATTAATCGAACATCTTTTTGCATTAGCCCTATTTTGTTTGATACCATTTCTAAAATAATTCTGCCCTTCTAGGGCAGTAAATCACAAAAATAACTTTCCCTTCCTGGTGTCAACCTGAGGCACGAAGGTTCTCGGAACCATACAAACAACGATTGAATTTGCAAACAGGTCATCCATCCTCGATGGATAATGACAAGCAGGTTTTGAGACAATTCCGTACATATTATTCACGATTCGTCCAGAATAGTAAATGTCTCTGAGAGGGATTCAGAGCGCAGCGAAGAATCTATTTTTTATTATTTTTTAGAATTGTTATCATTGTGAATCGTAAGATGAACAAACTATTTTCAAATTAGGTATGGATAGTTCCGAGACAATCGGGAAACCATCAGTGTGACACAAAAAGGGAATTGAAAAACATTTCACCCACGCTGTGGGTTATCCTTTGAACGCTATACCTTTCTACAAAGATGTCACCCCCTCTAGGGGTTCTCCTTCAATCGATTCAACCTTCTACAAAGATGTCAGTCCCGCTTGTGGTTTTGGATTAGAAGAATTAGTATTTAGACATGTTGGACCAAGTTGGTCCTTTTTTATACCTCTAGTTTTTGGAGAATATTCTTGCCATTGAGAAGATTTGTTTTTAAAATATTAGAAGAATCTGCTCATAAAATGATAAAATAACCCTATTTTTTTGACTGAAAATTTAGGAATATAGTAGGGGTTTTATTCGAGGCATGTTCGAGAATGATTCGGGAATAGTATTGGAATACTATTGCTCATTTTGCGAATTTTCAATATATGTCTCGAATGAGGTCAGAATTAAGGCTGCAAGTATTGGCTAAATATAAAAAGATAAAGGTTAAGGTCCTGTTTCCAATTTTTATCAATTTGGAAAAGTTTTCGTTTGGCAGGAGTCTAAATACTAAATACTCCCTACTAAACACTAAAAAAGCCGCTTTAAGCGGCTTTTTTCAGTACCTCCGGTAGGAATCGAACCTACATCATCAGAACCGGAATCTAACATTCTATCCATTGAACTACGGAGGCGGCTCGCCAAAAATAATACTTTTTATGGGTTTTATATAACAATAGCCTGCTGATTTTAGCAAGCTATTGATTTTGAGCCTCTCAATATATTAATGACCTTCGTGGCCTTCAGCTACAAGGTGGAATTCCACTTTAAGATCTAGGTCGTTTGCACCTCCGAATTTGTTGAAATCTGGATTGAAGATATCAGTTTTTGGGTTGATCGTATTCTTAACACCCGGGTTTAAGTGACGCATCAAATAACGGAACGTAAAGCTGTCTGAAGCTTTCAAAACGGTGATATATCCTGTAATACCGACGTTAGCGGCTTTTCCATCGGCTGTCTTGTCGCTGTATTCAGCTGCAAGGGTACCTGCTGGCGCTCCTAAAAGGAATGCAAAATGCTGATCGGCACGGTCGATGAAGGTCTGCTGACTTTCGCGACCTGCGAAATCCTTAACCATGAGGTTGAATCGGTATGATTTACCTACTTCCAAATGAACATGAGCGCCAACTGGTGGAAGGAATTTCTCGCCTGTAAACTCCACTTTTTCGATCTCAGGGTTCGTGATATCATGGTAGTGGTAATGGTCATCGTGTTTTTCAGCTTCCACTTCGGTAAAGGTCAAAGTTGCTGCGCTTACTTCTTCTTGGTCTACTTCAGGAGTAGGGTCGTCTTTCGAACAAGATTGGAAAGTGAAGAAAGAAGCAAATATGAATAAAATAAAAATGTTTGATTTCATGATGTGAATTTTTTAGAATTTATAGTTAAGTGATAGAATAAAATTCCTTCCTGGTCGGTGAGCATAGTACCTAAATCGGTCCATATAGTCTTTGTAGCTTGTGTTGAAAAGATTTTCAACGGCCAAGGAAAGTTGGAGCTGTTGCTTATTAATAGTTAGTGGATGTGTAATATATGCATGAAATAAGTGGTATGCGGCTGGGGGAGCAACGTAATCCGTTCCTTCAGTATACCTATTTTGTTTGGCTACATACTCATGGCTCAGTTTGATATATCCTTTTTCAGGACCAGCATAATACCACTGTACGGCATTCTGTATCCTGTCTGATGGGATATAGGGCAAGAAAGTATCGGTACTGATGTTCTTGGCCCGCACTAGGCTAGCTTGCAGGGTGTATTGAAGGATTGGCATAAACTTCCATTGCAATTGAAGGTCTGCACCATAGAATAGCGCTTTGTCCTGTCCGTAACTAAATACTGGAAAGGTACCACGGATGGTCTGGCGCACAGAATCCGGATTAGGAGCAGCATAGATATAATTATGGATATATTGTCCAAAGACATCTGCTGTCAAGGCTAAAGTTTCAGATTTATGGGAAATGGAATGAACCCATTTTAATCCTTGCTCTGCTTTGAGGTCCAAGTTTCCGATTTCATAGATGCCGGCACCGTGGTGTACACCATCGCTGTACAGTTCGTTGGCCGTAGGAGCACGCCAAGCAAGACCAATGCTGCTTTTGTATTGCCAAGTAGGATTGATGTTGTACGCTGCAGCAATGGAGCCAGAGAAGTTATGGAAGCTTCGCGTATCCTCCAACAAATATTGCTGAGGGACTGACTGTTCTTTATCGGTATATTTATAACGATATCCTGCTGCGTCGAAATACCGATAGTCGTAGCGCCAACCTGCTTCCAATAGCCATTTGTCGAATTGGAATTGATGGATCCCGAAAATGCCCAGGGAATAATTATCGAAGTTAGGGATGATAGGAGTGGTGCCCGTTCCGGCGGTATTATTGTTTACCTGATTACCTAGATCGATCCCAAAACTATGCGATCTAGCCTTCAGCATCACTTCGAGTTGTTGTGTGGTCAATACCATATCCGACATGGGAATATTGTCTGCAACTGCTCTGCGCATATCAAATTCCTTCCTATGGTTCTGCTGGAAAGAATATTGGGCTTCCAGTTGAAGTCCGCTGTTCAGTTTGTATTGATATTTTAATTTCCCTAATTGATGGGTTACATCTTGTTTAGGGGCATTGATCTTATAGCTGAAATCGTATTTTTCAAATGGTTCCCCATTTTCTATCCGCGCATAGATATCTTCGATACTTCCTATATGGGCTCCATAGAAAACCCCCAGTTCAGTTGAAAATCTGCTGTAATATGCTTCCAAGAAATTGTTTTCCTTGCGGTACTGTACCGTTCCGGAGAAATTGATCTCTTCAACGCCGGTATTTCCCAATATATAATTTGGAGTCCTGCTATCGCCAAGTTTTTTACCTGAACCTTGAAGTTTCCAAGCTAAGCCTTCGATGGATTTAATTCCGCCTTGTAATTGTAAGTTGGCAGATCCACCGCGTCCAATGGACTGGGCAATAAGATCGGCTCGGCCGTGGAATTTGTTAGGGTCAATTTGCTGTGCTTTCGCGATCAAAACTCCACCCAATGCATCAGCGCCATAGCGAACTGCCTGCGCACCTTTGATGACTTCAAATTCATCTGCAGTAAAGGGATCCATTTCAGGAGCATGTTCCATTCCCCATTGCTGTCCTTCCTGTTTCACGCCGTTGTTCAAGAGAATAATCCTGTTGGAATGCAAACCATGAATGACCGGTTTTGCCACTGAATGGCCTGAATTAAGGATGGAAACACCCGATAGCTGAGAAAAGACTTCAGCGGCTAACTTACCTTTGCTTTCTTCGATCTGTTCCTTATCGAGCTTAGCCCTTACGGCTGCACGCTGTTCTTCAACCTGTGCAGAAACATTTACAGCATCGATTTTCTCGGTAAAGCTTTTTAGCTTGATTTTCAGCACTGTATCGTTGTCCACATGGATGGGTTGTTCAAAGCTTTCATAGCCTAAGGCCGTAACTTTTAGCGTAAGATGCTGATGTCCTTGGCCAACTTTGATCTTAAAGTTTCCATGAATATCGGATGAGGTACTGATGTCGGAGTTTTGGATACTGATATTTGCTGCAAATATCGGCTGATCCTGCTCGTCCATGACAATACCTTTTATATATTGATTGGAGTTGTCCTGAGCTACAGCGCTATTTATTAGAAATAGGATGAGCACAGTCCATGCATATTTCAACATGTATTGTTATAAAAAAGGGTATTAAATGCTATATATTACACGTTTGTGGTAAAATACGCATGGGGAGGGGCCCGGAGGCTTTTGCTGGATTTGGGTTCCAATATTGGAGCTTCAAAAACTAGGATGCTTTGAATGCTATTTAATAGAAAACCTTTCGGATTAGATTCCCAATGGAAGGGGTTTTCAATCTGTATGCCTTGCTGAAAGAAAAGAAAACAATAGTGACAGTCCTCTCCGTGGGAATGATCGTGCTGATGTTTATGGTTTACTTCGCAGGCATCTTGGTTTTCATGGGAATGATCATGGCGGTGCAAAACGATCAGGCTGATGGAAAGGAACATGATGCCAATCCATAAGGATGATATTACCTGTTTATACGACCTCAATAATCTAATCACAGTGCAAAGATAAGTTAAATGCAATGCTGTTGCAAATTAAATTAAACTTTGTTGCATTATGACCTAGGGTGAAACTGGGTAATTACACTTTGTAGGTATTCTTTGTCGATGTGAGTATAAATTTCGGTAGTCGTAATGCTCTCATGGCCAAGCATATCCTGTACTGCCCTTAAGTCTGCACCACCTTCCACAAGATGGGAGGCAAAACTATGGCGAAAGGTGTGGGGGCTGATCTCTTTGCTCAGACCAATTTTATTGGCGAGATCTTTAATGATCAAATAGATCATGACTCGGGACAATGGTGCGCCCCTGCGATTTAAGAAAACATAATCTTCTTTGCCAGGTTTGATTACCTGATGTACACGGATCTCTTCCAAATAAAGCTTTAGGAACTTGATCGCTTGCTGACCAATAGGGATCAGTCTTTCTTTATTTCCCTTTCCTTCCACTTTTATGAACTCCACATCAAGGAAGAGATTCGATATTTTGAGGTTGCAAAGTTCGGAGACCCGAAGTCCACATCCGTAAAGGATTTCGAGAATGGTTTTGTTCCGCATGCCTTCTGGAGATGAAAGATCGATGGCAGCGATAAGTTCGTCGATTTCTTGGATGCTGAGAACAGCAGGGATTTTTCTGGAAAGGCGAGGGGACTCGATCAATTCAGCTGGATTATTTGGAAAGCCATGTTCAATCTGAAGGAATCCGAAGAAAGTCTTAATGCCAGAAAGGAGTCGGGCTTGGGTGTATTCAGAAACGGCGAATTCATTGATCCATTGCAGAAATTGCTGTATATGTTGGGTTTGGAATTGCTTCAGTTCAATTTGTTGTAATTCGGCAAAACTCTGAAGTTTTTGGACGTCATTTAAATAGGCGGCAATACTATTGTCACTCAATCCTCTTTCCAATAATAAGTAACGTTTAAAATCCCTTTTTGTCAGTTCCCAATCCATTTGTTAAAAATATATAATTCTATAGTTTGAATAGAAGATTTGTTTTAAAGCTAAATAAATTTATTGTAGATTGCTTTCCAAATATAATTTAGTAACCATTCTAGTAAATTTTTTTTGAAATTATGAAACTTCTAAAACCCTTGGCATTAGCATTTTTATTGCCTTTTGCAACAGAAATGGCTAGTGCTTATGTGCCAACAAACTTTAACCCAGAGGCGAAGGTCATCTTGATGAATGACTCCCTGAAATGGGACGCTAAATTGCCATTTGATAAAGATGTTATTAAAGGCAAGTTAGCAAATGGATTTCAATACTATATACGCAAAAACTCGGAACCGGAAAAACGTGTGACCATGTACTTGGCGATGAAAGTCGGTTCTATCCTGGAAAATGAAAAGGAATTGGGATTGGCGCACTTTATGGAGCACATGAACTTTAATGGTCTTAAACATTTCCCTAAGAATGATTTGATTGACTATTTGCAAAAAGCAGGTGTCCGTTTTGGATCGGACTTGAATGCCTATACCAGTTTTGATGAAACTGTCTATCAATTGCCTATTCCTTCTGATGATCCTGAATTGTTAAAAAATGGATTACAGGTAATGCGTGATTGGGCACAGGATGCCTTATTGGAAACCGACGAGATCAATAAGGAGCGTGGCGTAATCATGGAGGAGATGCGTGGTGGTAGAGGTGCTCAGCAGCGTATGCGTGATCAGTACATCAAAGTGATGTTGAATGGCTCGCGCTATGCAGATCGTCTTCCTATTGGAACGGAGCAGGTGATCATGAACTTTGATCCGGAAGTTATCCGTAATTTCCATGCTGAATGGTACCGTCCTGATCTGCAATCCTTAATTATTGTAGGGGATGTAGATCCTCAGCAGATGGAGGCGGAAGTGAAAAGATTGTTCTCGGACATGAAGGTTCCTAAGACCATCAAACCGCGTACAGAATACAAGGTTGATCTATTAAACAAGAACCAATTCATTAAGGTAACAGATCCAGAAATGACCTATACGGTTGGTCAGATCATGATCAAGCACCCAGAGGAAAAGGCAAGTACGGTCAAAGACTATAGGAGAGAATTGTTGAAAGATGTTTTCAACCAAATGATCAATGCACGTTATAGTGAATTAAGCCAATCTGCTAATCCTCCTTTCATTCAAGGTGGTGTGGATATCTCGGGATTCCTTGGCGGATTGGATAATTTAGGTGCATTTTTCGTTTCTAAACCTGGACAGTTCGAAGAAGGATTTAAAGCAGTGGTCAGAGAACTTGACCGTTTCCAAAGGTTTGGTTTTACAGAAACTGAATTTAAACGCGCTGTCAGCTCGATTGCGAAAAATAATGAGACTTCTTATGTGGAGCGTGACAAAAGAAAGTCAGAAAGCTATGTAAATGCTTATCTGAACCATTTCTTGAAGGATGGTCCTGCATTGAGCAATGAAGATCGCTATGAAATCACGAAACAATTATTGCCGACATTGACACTAAAAGAAGTGGAAGCTGTTGGAAAGGAATTCTATCAGGATATAAACCGAGATGTTTTGATCTTGGCTCCGGATGCAGAGAAAGACAAACTTCCTGAAGAAGCCGCTGTAAATTCATGGTTTGCAGCTATCGAAAAGGAAGATCTAAAACCGTATGATGATAAGGTTTCTGATTTACCAATGTTATCTAAGACGCCAGTGAAGGGTTCGATTAAATCTGAAAAATCTATCGACGGCATTGAAACCAAGGAATTGACCTTGAGCAATGGCGTTAAGGTTTTATTGAAACCAACCAAATTCAAGAATGATCAGATCATGATCTCTGCTTATAGCCCAGGTGGTACTTCATTATATTCAGATGCTGATTATATGTCTGCAACTTTTGCTGGAAATTTAGTGAACAGTTCCGGTATCGGACAATTGAATACCGTGGAATTGCAGAAAAGCTTGACCGGCAAGGAAGTCAACATCAGTCCGTACATTACGGAGCGTTCTGAAGGATTGAGAGGTGCTACAGACAAGGAGAGTTTGAAAACTGCCTTCGAAATGGTCTATGGATACTTTACCGAGCCTAGAATTGAGGATGATGTGTTCCAAAGTACCATTAGCAAGCAAAAGGACATGATGGCAAACCGTGAAAACGATCCAAACTTCGTTTACAGTGATGCTATACAGCGTACGCTTTATGGAAATAGCATCCGTCGTGTTCCTTATGGTATTAACGAACTTGATAAAGTGAACCAAGCTAGAGCGTTAGAGATCTATAAAGATAGATTTGCCGATGCTTCTGATTTTACTTTTGTGATTGTTGGTTCCTTCACTGAGGAAGAAATCAAACCATATTTAGAAGAATATGTTGCTTCATTGCCAACAACAAACCGTGATGAAAAGCCTAAGGACCTGAACCTTTATGAAAAAAATAAAGGAGTTGAGAAGATCGTAAATAAAGGTAAAGAGGCGAAGGCCATGGTTCGTTTGACCTTATATGGAGATTATACCTATAATGAGCAGGAGAACATCAATGCAAGCGCTGTGGAGACTATTCTAACCAATAAATTGATCGAGCGCCTTCGCGAGGAAGAAAGTGGTGTTTATGGAACTGGAGCAAGGTTCTCCTACAGTAAATTCCCTAAACCAAGATATTCCTTCCTGATCGTTTTTGGAACAAGTGTGGACAAATACCCTTCCTTGATCAACTCATCCATGGATGAGATCAAAAAGTTAAAAGCCAATGGTCCATCACAGGTTGATCTGGATAAGTTCAAGATTGAAGAAAAGCGTCAGTTGGAATTAAGCCTAAGGGAAAATGGTTTCTGGGCAAGTGAAATACTTGGTTCAGTTCAGAATCAAACGGATCCAACCAATGTTACCCGTTATCTGGAAGAACTAGATAAAGTAACCGTGGAGTCTGTCAAAGAAGCCGCAAATAAGTACCTGAAAGAAGAAGACTTCTATAAGTTTATTCTCCTTCCGGATGCCACTAAATAAAAACAATAGCCCCCGCCTTAAAACGGGGGCTTTTTGTTTTTAGACAGTAAATGGATTTGAACCAGGATGGAAGGGATTGGAGGATAGACCAAGATCATGGATTTGAACCAGGATGGAAGGGATTGGAGGATAGGCCAAGATCTAGGAATGAACCAAGATGGAAGGGATTGGAGGATAGGCCAAGATCTAGGAATGAACCAAGATGGAAGGGATTGGAGGATAGACCAAGATCATGGAATGAACCAGGAACCTAAGGATTAGAGGATAGACCAAGATTGCAGTAATATGGGGTTTGAAAGGTGTCAAATTTGGTAGGTAAAGAACCCCTTTTGGGGTTCCATTATTTTAGCAGACATGGCACGTTAGCCTGGAGGTCGCGCAAAAACGCTGTTCGATTAATCGAACAGCGTTTTTGCATTAACCTTATATTGTTCGATACCATTGCTAAAATAATACTGCCCTTCTAGGGCAGTATGCCGTAAAAAAGATATTTTTCTGGAAATTAAACTTGGGATTGCTTAGCTAGAAACATAGTTCTAACCAACTTGTAATTGGTAAGCACGAAAATTCTCAGAATAAACACAGCATACTTCTTTATGAAATTTTATGTTAGCCATTTTGGCGTACAGTTCCTCAATCGAAGATTGAGGATTACATTTTTTTTTAAAGAATTGGGAGTGCGATAATAGTTTTGCTGCTCTAGCCGTTCCGACGTCTTGTTGTCTTATGTCTAATGTCTTGTGTCTAATGTCTAACCACCTTATTTCTCCTTCATCTTCACGTATTTATGTGAATAGCAATCAAAGCAGTCTTCTTGTAGGACAAGGGTGCTATCTTGTCGGTAAACAAATACCTTATGTGGGGCTTCATTGAGCAGCCAGCTGTCCTTGTTATTGAGCATGGACTTGGTCAGGGTGAGTTTATAGGGCAGGGTGGAAGTCAGTTCACCATTTTCGTAGTAGTACACGCTGTCTTTTGTTATTTGCAGGTGCTTGATTTCCCGAGTGGATTCGGGTGTTTTCGTGATTCCGGCAAATCCGCCAGAGGTTTCAATCCATTGCCAGTTCCCCATGATTTTTGGAGGTTTTGTGCTGCTGCCCTGGTTGCTTGCGCAGGCAGCCAAAAGTGGGATGAAGTATATAAAATTGAGCTTTTTCATAGATTTTGTTTTTAGCCATATTGTCTAAAATAAGTAAACGGTAAAATATTTCAATTGTTTTGATTAGATGGAATACCTTAATTTTTAGCTATGATTTGAACCTGAAAAATTATTTTAATAAAAAACCCATTTTTCATTAATCTTTTGACTGTTTCGATTGTCATAAAACATATATTTACATTTATTAACTGTTTGATAAAAATTATGAAATCACATTCTATTAAAATCATTGCTTTTTCATTATTCGTATTTATTTCGTGCTCAAAAGAAAATAATATTCCTATACAGGAAGATGAAGAGCAGTATAAATTTGTTTCTATTGCTGTTGATGATAAAAATGATGAATTTTTGGTTGATGAGCTTAATGCAGACCAGATTTATCCAGGAAGGATATTCAATTTAAAAAGTCAACAAAATGGATTTGACTTGGATTATTTTGATGCGTATAAAAAGCAACCAATAAGTTTCAGTATCTCTCAGATGAATCTTGCTTTCGAGAATGAAAAATTTGAAAGTTTCAAGCAGTTTCAGGACCTTATGATAGAAAATAAAGATAGAGCGGTAAAATATTTGGAATCAACTGCTGGTTCTGGACTATATTTTAATGATTTCAATATGTTTAAGGGCTATTTTGTTAATGTGAAGGAAAGAGATCTATTCTATAAGGAGATGTTGGGTTACAAAGAAGTAAAGAACAGCGTATTTGGTTTTGATAAAAGTTTGACTGTAAACCCACGAATGGATTTACCTGATCAAAATGAATTGATCTTGCAATCTGATTATGACAAAATAAAAATCAACAATCCTGATCTGTATTATGTTAATTGGGTCTATTATGGTCTGGTTTCTTATTATGTCCTGCAATCAGACTTTCCTCAAGCGGAATTTGTTAATGCATATGAAAAATGCGTAAAGGATATTAAATTATCTGCCCAAGAAATGAAAGTTTTAGATGAAACAAGATTCGTTGTTTATCATCGTAATAGTGGCATGAAAGAAACGTTGATTGAGAAGGCGACAGGAGCTGAAAAAATCAATAGTTTATTTAAACGTTGGACAAAGATTAAAAAGGAAAGTATTTTGGAATTGAATTATCCATTATATTTTACAGCTGTAAAATTGGGTAGTTTCAGTAAATATTTTCAGGAGTATAAGTATGATTATATGACAAAGCAATTAGTTGTTAACTAATCAGCATATAGGATTAAAAAAAAGCTCCAATGATTATTCATTGGAGCTTTTTTATTGTTTTGTTATGTTTATTCGAACCAAGCCAAGACTTCGTCTTTTGTTGGCATGGTAATATCTAATTTCATTTTTTTACGCATTCCGCCCAAGTCATTGAAAACTTTGTTTGGGTTAGCTTCTTTGAGAAGTTCAATGGTCGTGAATCCCATTTTTTGAAGTACGGGAACCCATGCTTCAGGAATTCCTTGTTCTACATAATCAGCTGTTGAAGCAACTTTAGCAACTTTTTCAGGACGCATCTGAGGGAAGAATAGCACTTCTTGGATCGAAGGGTTGTTGGTCAGGAACATGATCAATCTGTCCATTCCTATACCTAATCCTGAGGTAGGAGGCATACCGTATTCCAATGAACGCAAGAAATCCTGGTCAATGAACATGGCTTCGTCATCACCTTTCTCAGATAGTTTTAGTTGATGCTCGAAACGTTCTCTTTGATCAATAGGATCGTTAAGCTCAGAATATGCATTGGCAATTTCCTTACCGCAGACCATCAGTTCAAAACGTTCTGTCAATTCTGGATTGTCTCTATGTTTTTTTGTCAATGGAGACATTTCGATAGGGTAGTCTGTGATAAATGTAGGCTGGATAAAGTTCCCTTCACATTTCTCTCCGAAGATTTCATCGATCAACTTTCCTTTACCCATCGTGTCATTTACATCGATTCCCATGCCTTTTGCTGCCTGGCGGATTTCATCCTCCGATTTTCCTGTGATATCAAAACCGGTGAACTGTTTGATAGCATCCGTCATGCTCACCCTAGGATAAGGCGCTTTGAAATCAACCCGATGCTCGCCAAATGTAGCTTCTGTAGTACCGTTTACCGCGATTGCACAGTGCTCTAATAGATTTTCTGTGAAATCCATCATCCAGTTGTAGTCTTTATAGGCTACATAGATTTCCATAGCGGTAAACTCCGGGTTATGTGTTCTGTCCATACCTTCATTTCTGAAGTTTTTGGAGAACTCATAGACTCCATCAAAACCTCCAACGATCAATCTTTTCAGATAAAGTTCATTGGCGATACGCAGATACAATGGGATATCCAATGCATTGTGATGGGTAATGAATGGACGTGCAGCCGCTCCACCAGGGATTGCCTGTAAGATCGGAGTCTCTACTTCCATATATCCAGCGTTGTTGAAGTATTCACGCATGGCGTTGAAAAGCTTCGTACGCTTAACAAAAATCTCTTTATTATGGGAATTTACGATCAGGTCAACATAGCGCATTCTATAGCGTTGTTCTGGATCTGTAAAGGCATCAAAAGTCTTTCCGTCTGCTTCCTTAACGATAGGAAGAGGTCTCAAAGCTTTGGTAAGTACCTTTAAGGTTTGGACGTGGATACTGATTTCTCCCGTTTGGGTAGTGAACACAAAACCAGTGATACCAATGATATCACCGATATCCAATAACTTTTTGAATACGGTATTATATAAGGTCTTGTCTTCGTCAGGGCAGATGTCATCACGTTTTACGTAAGCTTGAATACGTCCGGTCGAATCTTGAAGTTCCAGGAATGAGGCACTCCCCATCACACGGCGACTCATGATACGTCCGGCAAAACTGATGCTCTTATAGTTGATCTTATCTCTTTCGTAGTTTTCTAAAATATCTTCAGCCGTAGCATTTACTTTGAACTCTTCAGCAGGGAAGGGGTCAATGCCTAGGTCGATCAAGGCTTTCAGGTTTAGCCTTCTTTGTTGTTCTTGTTCAGATAATCCGATGCTCATTTTACGTACAACTTATAATGTTGTGCAAAAGTATGAAATTAGAACTATTTAATGATGCTTATGAAGAAAAAAGGCTTGTATTTGACGGGATTTGTTTACTTTTGTAATTCTGCTGATGAAAATCCTCGGAAATGTATTTGCTGATTCAAAGGCAAGTAGAACTTATTCACAGGTGTGGAAATGAATTTGTTTATGTTTTTTGTATTTGAATGAAAAATAAATTATCTTTGCACCTCAATTGTTGAATTATATAGTAATCATAAGATAAAATGAAAAAAGATTTGCATCCATCAAACTACAGATTAGTTGTATTTAAAGACATGTCTAATGACTACGCTTTCGTTACTAAATCTTGTGTTGATACAAAAGAAACTATTACTTGGGAAGATGGTAACGAGTACCCATTGGTAAAGTTAGAGATTTCTCACACATCACACCCATTCTACACTGGTAAGATGAAATTGGTTGATACAGCTGGACGTATTGATAAATTCCGTAGCCGTTACAACAAAAAGTAATATTCTTTACTATAAAGAAACTGATATTATCCCGATAAAGTTTATTTGTCGGGATTTTTTATGTACATTTATTTCATGTCGCTAACCATAGTTTTATTTGATAACGCGCACTGGCGTAAGCGTCTCTTTCCTTTTGCTTCAACCCGTCCGGTTGGCAATATCAGAACAGGTATTTGTACATTGAATGAAAAATGGGAGCATATTTTCCAATCTCCTGTAACTTATTTTACTGCTGATCATCTATCCGGAAAATACCCCTTTGAACATCAGGATTCTCCTGAATTTCTTTTTATCAGGGCAAATGTCCTGCCTTCTGAAAGCTTGGTCAAAGAATTGAAAGCAATGGAAAAAGGAGATGTGCTGGTCGATGAAACTTCATGGATCGCCATCAAGACCAGCGAACCTAGTCTGGACCTTGAAAACCTATTTGAAAGTTACAATCCCATCAAGTCATCTTCTGAAATACACTGTATAAACTTTCTGGAAGATATATTCCTTCAAAATAAATCCCAAATACTTTTCGACTATAATTTATTGACCGCTGGTCGCCAATCTGCTGCTATCAGTGAGACTAACATGGTTTTTGGTTCTTGGATATTTATTGAAGAGGGTGCTCAGGTGGAAGGAGTAAGCTTAAATAGCTTGGAAGGGCCTATTTATATAGGAAAGGATGCAAAGATTGAAGAAGGGGCGTTTTTGAAGGGTTATGTGGCTATTGGTGATGCTGCCAGGGTGAAGTCGGGAGCGAGGATATATCCAAATACCAGTATAGGTCCGGGAAGCACCGTTTGCGGAGAAATCAATAATACGGTGATCTGGGGAAACAGTGCCAAAGGACATGAAGGTTATTTAGGTTGCTCTGTGATCGGCGAAGGCTGTAACATAGGAGCCGGCTCCTCCAATTCGAATCTGAAAAACAATTGGCAGTTTGTACGGTTGTTTGATTATGAGGATCTTAGCTACCGTGAGACCAGTGAATATAAATGTGGATTATTTATGGGTGACTATGCGATGTGTGCCATAAATTCTTCATTTACAACAGGGTCCGTAATTGGCGTCGGCTCACAGATTGCAATGTCAAAATTTATTCCCAAATTTGTGCCTGATTTCAGTTGGTTGACCGACAGAGAATCGACTGCTTATACTTTTGAGAAATTTATCAATATGATGGAGCGAAGGGAACAAGTTACAGGTTCGGATAGTCTGCAAAGCAATCTCTCCATTTTCAAATATATATTTGATGATGTCAAATACCTACATGTGGAAAATCAATCTTAAACATATAATAAATACAAAACACTATGCGTAAAAATATTGTAGCTGGAAACTGGAAAATGAACATGGATTATGAGCAAGGAATTAGCTTGTTCTCAGAAATCGTGAATATGGTGAAGGACGAGGTGATCGGAAATCAAGAAGTCGTTGTATGTAGCCCATTTATCCATTTGGCAGCAATTTCTAAATTAAGTGCTTCTACCAAGAATGTATCTATCGGTGCCCAAAACATTAGTCAACACGAATCTGGTGCTTATACTGGTGAGATCTCTGCATCGCAGGTGAAATCTACTGGTGCAGAATACGTGATTTTGGGACACTCTGAACGCCGTGCTTATTTTGGTGAAACAGATGAGCTTTTGGCAGAGAAAGTTGATGCCGCACTTAAGCATGATCTAAAGCCTATTTTCTGTATCGGTGAAACGAAGGATGAGCGCGAGTCGGGTTCATATTTTGATGTGATCAAATCACAATTGAGCAAAGCCCTTTTTCATTTAGATGCAGAAGCTTTTAAAAACATCGTTTTGGCCTATGAACCGGTTTGGGCAATCGGAACTGGATTGACAGCTAGCCCTGAGCAAGCTCAAGAAGTCCATGCTTTTATCCGTAAAACCTTAGCTGATCAGTTTGGTCAAGAGGTTGCTGACAATACTAGCATTCTTTATGGTGGTAGTGCCAATCCATCAAACGCACAGAGCCTATTCTCTCAGCCTGATATCGACGGTGGATTGATCGGTGGTGCATCATTGAAATCACGTGATTTCTTGCAAATTATTAACGTTTTTAACGCTTAAAATATGAAGTATACAGCAGTTGCTTTTACATCCTCCAATATTGAGGAATGGCAAAAGGATTTGCTTATAGCTGAATTGGCAAACCTTGGTTTTGATACTTTCGAGGATCAAGACCAAGGTTTTGTTGCTTATATTCCAGCTGCCAACCTGGATATCCAGGCTTTTGAGACTGTTTTGGTCGCCGAAACAGAAGGCTATGACATTTCCTATGAGGTGAAAGAATTGGAGAACAAGAACTGGAACCAAGTTTGGGAAAGCAATTTTAGTCCTATTGTAGTCGATGATCAATGTTATGTTCGGGCTACTTTCCATGAGGATAAGCCTGAATATCCGTATCAGATCATCATTGATCCGAAAATGTCTTTCGGAACAGGCCATCATCAAACTACCTCCATGATGCTTTCGTACATCTTGGAAAACGATTTTGATGGGAAGGCTGTTTTAGATATGGGCTGCGGAACTGGGATCTTGGCGATCCTGGCTTCTAAAAGAGGGGCATCGAATATTCTTGCCGTTGATTTTGATCCCATCTGTGTGGAAAGTGTGTTGGAAAACAAGCTGCTGAACCATGTAGACAATATTGAAGCTAAATTGGGCTCTAAAGAGGCAATAGAAGGCAAGAAATTTAATACTATATTGGCAAACATCAATAGAAACATCTTGTTGGATCAATTTGATGTATATTTTGCTGACCTTGAAAATCCTGGAGAGTTGTACATCTCCGGTTTTTATGATGGTGAGGATTTAGATATCTTAAAGAACAAAGCTGAAAGCTTAGGTTTTCAATTTGTAGAAAAAAAAGTGCTGGATACCTGGTGTGCAGCCAAATTCATTAAAGCAAACTAAATGCGCATTCATTTTATTGCCATAGGCGGAAGTATCATGCATAATTTAGCTATTAATTTAGCTGAACAAGGCCATCAAGTAACGGGTTCTGATGATCAAATCGTAGAGCCTTCGAAATCTCAGCTTCGTGAAGCTGGTTTGTTGCCGAAAGAGCTTGGTTGGTTCCCAGAAAAGATTACAGAGGATATTGATGCTGTAATTTTGGGGATGCATGCCGATGAAAACAATCCTGAACTACAAAAAGCTAAGGATTTAGGGATCAGGATCTACTCTTTCCCTGAATTTGTCTATGAACAGAGTGCCGAGAAAACACGTGTTGTCATCGCCGGTACGTATGGTAAAACAACCATTACCAGTATGATCATGCATGTCCTGAAAAAACTGGGACGTAATTTCGATTATCTGGTAGGGGCTCAGTTGGAAGGATTTGATGACCTTCTGCAATTGAATCCTGAAAATAATTTAATGATTATTGAAGGGGATGAGTATTATGCTTCAGCAGTTAATAAACAATCCAAATTCTTAAAATATAAGCCCAATATTGCCTTGATCAGTGGTATTGATTGGGATCACTTTAAAACCGTTATCACAGAAGAAGAATATTTTAAGCAGTTTGAGGACTTTATACGTACGATTGTACCTAAAGGCACGCTAATATATAACAAGGACGATAAAAACACCAGAGAAGTGGTCGAAAAGACCATGGATATCAAAATAAATCGCCATGGTTATAAATTGCCAGAGTATACCATTAACAAAGGCGTAACATACATCCATGTCGCCGATGAGAATATTCCCCTAAAGGTTTTCGGAAAACATAATCTATCCAATATTGCTGGGGCTTTCACGGTTTGTGAGTGGCTAGGAGTGAAGCGAGATGAGTTTTATGGCGCAATCCAGGATTTTAAGAGCTCAATCCGGTACCTTGAGTTTGTCGCCAGCCAGAACGGAAGTGTAGTATATCAGGACTTTGCGCACACGCCAAGTAAACTGCGGTCCAGTATCCATGCCGTTAAGGAACAATTCCCGAATCAGGCATTGGTAACTGTCATTGAATTAAATGCCTACGACAGTCTTGACTCTGAGTTTATTACGGAATACGCAAATTCGATGAATGAATCGGATTTCGCTGTCGTATTCGTTAATACATCACTTATAAAGGAAAAAAATATTGCTTTAGATAACTTAATTTGGCGTTTAACTGAAGCTTTTAACCATCCTTCCTTCCATGTGATCACGCAAATGTCTGATTTAGAGGATTTTTTGGAGACTTTTAAGTCTAATGGGTATAATTTGCTGTTTATGAGTTCAAACAACTACAATGGAGTAAATATGAGTAGTTTTGCAGATAAATTTTTGAGAAATTTTTAACATTCTTTCTGAATTTTTTTAAAATTTTAATAATGGGATTTTGAAATTTACTTTATTTGTTTAAATTTGATAATTACTTAATAAATAAATATTTTACATTTTACCCATGAATGCATTAGGAAAAAAAATTAGATTACTTAGACATCAAAAAGGATGGAGTCAGGAGGATGTAGCAAAAAGGCTAGATATTTCGATTCCCGCTTTTTCTAAGATTGAAACTGGAATTACTGATGTCAATTTATCGAGATTAAACCAAATTTCTAAATTGTTTGGATTATCTCTTGTACAATTGTTGTCTACTTCAGACCCTGAAGAAGACAAACAAATTCAGAATGAAGTAAACGAGCTTCAAAAACGTCTTCAAGCACGTGAAGTAGAAGTTATCGATTTGCAAAAAAAGGTAATTGACTTATACGAACAATTACATAAGAAATAACAAAATTATTTCTAAAGGAAAAAGCCTTGTACATTGCGTGCTAGGCTTTTTTTTATTTTCAGTGAAAAAATATTAAACAAAAAAAATGCGCAATTTTACTTGCGCATCCCTATTGTTAAATCATAAAGTCTCTTATTATCCTAAATATGATTTTAGGATCTTGCTTCTAGAGGTGTGTCTCAGACGCTGTAACGCCTTGTCTTTAATTTGACGCACACGCTCCCTAGTCAAGCTGAATTTCTCTCCAATCTCTTCCAATGACAATTGATGGTTTGATCCTAATCCGAAGAACAATACAATGATTTCTCTTTCGCGCTCTGTTAAAGTAGCCAACGATCTTTTGATTTCTTCCGATAATGACTCATCGATTAATGAACTGTCAGTGTCAGGGTCGCTGTTTTCCAAAACGTCCAATAGGGTGTTTTCTTCACCTTGTACAAATGGTGCATCCATAGATACGTGACGTCCAGAATTACTTAATGTATCCGAAACTTTGTCAACCGTGGTTTCCAAAATATCCGCTAATTCTTCTGGAGATGGTTCACGCTCATATTCTTGCTCCAATTTTGAAAAGGCCTTGCTGATTTTGCTTAAGGACCCTACTTGGTTCAATGGTAAACGAACGATACGAGATTGCTCAGCAATTGCCTGTAAAATTGATTGACGAATCCACCAAACTGCATAAGAAATAAACTTAAACCCTTTTGTCTCATCGAATCTCTTTGCTGCTTTTATTAAGCCTAAGTTCCCTTCGTTGATCAAGTCCCCTAAGGTCAAACCTTGATTCTGGTATTGTTTTGCAACGGATACTACGAAACGTAAGTTGGTTTTTGTTAATTTCTCCAAAGCAACCTGATCGCCTTCACGAATTCTTTGAGCTAGAATAACCTCTTCTTCTGCCGAAATTAAATCTACCTTGCCGATTTCATGCAAATACTTGTCTAGTGATTGCGATTCACGGTTGGTGATGGATTGTGTAATTTTGAGCTGTCTCATCTAAATAAATAAACCTTTCTTTTCTGAAATGTTTGCAAACATAACGAATTTATCCCAATTATTTCTAATCTTATTGTAATTTATTAACTCATTATGAGTTAGTTATCTGTGGTGAGTTGATGTTATACTAACATCAAAAATCATTCCAAAAACCTGTCAATCTCGCCGATTTACAAGTATTTAACACACATTTAACTAATTTTTTTTGCGTATTTCATTTTCCTTTTTCTCGTTATAAAACAAATCGAAACATGAATTGTTTTCATCAATAATATTATTCAAAAGCAAAAATAGATCTGTTATGCCTATAATTGTTCATTTAGACGAAATCATGTCTCAGAGAAAAATGTCTCTGAATGAATTGAGCGCAAAAGTTGGTATCACACTTTCCAACCTTTCCATAATTAAAAACCAAAAGGCTAAAGCAATACGAATCAGTACATTGGATGCGATTTGCAAAGCCTTAGACTGTCAGCCTGGTGATATTTTTAAGTATGTAGAAGATTAATCTGTCAATTTGTCCAAGCGAAAGCCCCTAAGAAAATCACTAACTAACATTCTCTTCTTTCCTTCAATTTGTACTTCAGTAAGTTTTAGATAACCGTCTCCAGTTGCAAATTTCAAACTCGTTTTTCCATCCGATAGGTAAGAACCAGGTAAATCATTGTGTCCCGTAATTTCTTTTTCAGCTGAATAAATCTTTAAGACCTTGCCATCTAACTGGGTAAATGCCGCGGGATATGGACTGAGACCCCTGATTAAATTATAAACTTCTTCTGTACTTTTATTCCAGTCGATCAGGCAATCCTCTTTAAAGATTTTTGGAGCATGCTTTAATTCTGAATTCTCCCCTAAATCATCCTGTGGGATTGGGTTGATGTTGCCTGTTTTTATGGCATTTACGGTTTTTATCAGTAATTCTGCTCCAGCAAACATCAATTTGTCATGAAGGTCTCCGGCATTATCGGTATCGGAAATAGGGACTTCTGTCGAATATAGGATGTTCCCAGTATCAATTTCATGCTGCAATAAGAAGGTCGTGACACCTGAACTTTTTTCACCGTTAATAATTGCGTGATTAATTGGAGCTGCTCCGCGATAATTTGGTAGTAATGATGCATGTACATTGATTGTTCCCTTCTCCGGCATGTTCCAGACCAATTCAGGTAACATTCTGAAAGCAACCACCACTTGCAAATCTGCACTGTAGGATTTTAATTCTTCCAAAAAGGTGGGGTCTTTTAATTTTTGCGGCTGAAGCACAGGGATGTTTTGTGATACCGCAAATTGCTTTACAGCGGATTCATGGATTTTCTGACCTCTTCCCGCAGGCTTATCAGGACCCGTAACTACTGCAACCACTTCTTCACCCGCATCGATCAATGCTTTCAACGAAGCAACTGCAAAGTCTGGGGTGCCCATAAATATAATTCGCATATATGAATAAATTACCTTAAGGATGCTAAGACATCCTTATTGTTGGACGACAAATTTTATTAACTTTGCGAAGTTACAAATTTAATTTAAGCTTGAATTTTCCATATTTCTTAGCCAAGAGGATCACACTTGAAGGAAACCGTACGTTTTCCAAATTAATCGTGCGCGTCACTATTGGGGCTTTGGCCTTGGCTATTATGGCTATTATTCTTGCTGTAGCAATCCTTAATGGATTCAAAAGCGAAATTACGGAAAAACAAAGGGGCTTTTTTGGTGATATCATTATCCTCAAGAATGAACAAAATGACTCCTATGTCAATTCCCCAATTTCAATGGACGAAAAGCAATTAGCTCGAATCAAACAAAATCCCAATGTTTTAGAGGTTTATCCTTTTGCTACCAAGGCCGGTATCATGAATGTGAAGGGGGAAGTTGAAGGAGTCCTGATGAAAGGGATCGATAAAGACTATGACCAAGACTTTCTGTCCAAAACAATCCTTGAAGGCGATACCATAAACTTCTCTGCCGAAGATGCCGATAATCAACTCTTGATTTCTTCCTTGATGGCCAATAGGCTCCATCTGAAAGTTGGTGAAAGCTTTATCATGTACTTCATCCAAGAGCCGGTGAGGAAACGAAAATTTGTTGTCAAAGGAATCTTCTCCACCAACTCCGAGGAACTTGATAAAATATATGTGATCGGTTCGCTACCCTTGATCAGAAGGTTGAACAATCTCGAGGATCATCAAGCTGGTGGTTATGAAGTCCGTGTTAAGGACTTTAACCAACTCTTTAAAACTACAGATGAGCTAAACAATAATTTGGGGGTAAGTCTATATGCTACCAATGTTGTCATGCAAATGCAGGATATCTTCAATTGGCTGAATATGCTCGACATGAACGACAATATTATTTTTGTTCTGATGGTGGTGGTGGCAGTCATCAACATGACCTCAGCATTATTGATCTCCATTTTGGAAAGATCACCGATGATAGGGATGCTTAAGGCATTAGGGATGAGAAACACAAAGATCAGGACTGTATTTCTGTACAATTCATTATACCTTATCGGTTACGGACTTGTCCTTGGCAATCTGGTAGCCTTAGGTTTATACGCATTCCAGACCAGTACGCATTTTTTCAAGCTCGATCCAAGCATCTATTATGTTTCCTTTGTGCCCATGGAAATATCATGGATGGCAGTTTTATGGCTAAATGTTTCACTCATTGGCATTGCCTTGGTCACTTTGTTTATTCCATCTATGTTGATCTCGCGGATATCACCGATAAAGACCATACAATTCAAGTAACATTCTTGCCAAATTACTGGCCCTAATCATTATTTACCTTAATTTTCATTATCTTTCCGATGAAAACAATCTCAGTTTTCAATTGTATTGACTTACAGAAATAATTATATGAGCGACAAAATTTTTGACCACTTAATCCACGCGTTCGAAGCACCACTAACTAATCCGGTGCTTATATTTTCTCTAGTACTCTTCATTATTTTATTGTCACCCATATTACTGAGACCCATCAAAGTCCCAGGTATTATAGGACTGATTATCTCAGGGATGATCATTGGCCCGCATGGACTGAACTGGTTGGAAAAGAATTCCGCTGTAGACCTTTTTTCTACCATAGGATTACTTTACATCATGTTTATTGCAGGTTTAGAGCTAGACATGAACGAATTCAAAAAGACCAAGCACAAGTCTGCCATGTTCGGTCTTTTCACCTTTATTATCCCAATTTCCATTGGATTTCCGGTCTGTTATTATGTCTTGGACTATAGCCTGCTCACCAGTATTTTGATTGCGAGCATGTTTGCCACCCATACTTTGGTTTCTTATCCTATTGTTAACCGTTACGGTATTTCTAAAAACGAGGCCGTTGCTATTACCATTGGGGGAACCATCTTAACGGATACCGCGGTGTTGATCATTTTGGCTGTCATCAAAGGTGCTTCACAGGGTGATATCAACAATGAATTCTGGGTAACCCTAGGTATTTCCTTTGCGATTTTCCTATTTATCATGTTCGGCGTCATTCCGAAAATCGCGAAATGGTTCTTTGAAAAGGTGGAAAGTGAAAAAACTGGACATTATATTTTCGTGCTTACCGTGGTGTTCTTTGCTGCTTTCCTTGCCGAGATGGCAAACCTTGAACCTATCATCGGAGCATTCGTTGCCGGATTGGCATTAAATAAACTGATTCCCCATTCATCCGCTTTGATGAACCGGATCGAGTTTATTGGTAACGCAATATTTATCCCATTCTTCTTGATTTCCGTAGGGATGATCGTCGATATTGGTGTGATTACCAATAGCACGGGATTGACCGTGTTTTATGTAGCCGGTGCATTGACTTTGGTAGGTATCGTAGGTAAGTTCTTGGCAGCTACGGCGACCCAATGGGCTTTCAAATATTCTACCAACGAGAGGAACCTGATCTTTGGCTTAAGTAATGCCCATGCGGCAGCGACCCTAGCTATTATTATGGTCGGATATAATAACGATATTATTGATGAGAATGTCCTGAACGGTACGATTATGCTGATTCTTGTCAGCTGTATCATAGCATCTATAGTCACTGAAAATGCTTCCAAGAAAATTGTATTGGAAGGAAGACAACATGAAGAACATATCGAGCATGTGGAAGAGCATGACGAGCAGATCGTCATCCCTATTGCGAACCTGAATAATATGGAAGCCATCCTAGATTTTGCCACCTTGGTCAAATCAAAGAAATCTCCGCATCCATTGAATATCCTAAGTGTCGTGCCGAACGATGAATTGGCCGAAAGAAACCTGCATCAAGCAAGGCAGAACCTGGATAAAATGGCGAGATACGCCTCAGGTTCAGAAACGGAGGTCGAATTGCAGACCAAGGTCGATTTCAATATTGCAAATGGGATCAGTAGGGCATCCAAAGAAGCTTTTGCAGACTGTCTGATCTTAGGTTGGCCAAGTGCAACGAGCTTTGTTGAAAAGATCGTCGGTGAAAAAACCGAAAGTATCCTGAACCGAACAGATTCTACCTTAATGATGTGCAGGATCGAGAAACCGTTCATTACCAATAAGTCCATCACCGTTTTCGTTCCGCCATTAGCTGAATCTGAAGTAGGATTCGCTTATTGGATGGAGAAAATGACCAAGTTGGCATCCGAATTGACCCTGCCTATTACCTTCGTATGTAATCATAGAAGTCATCAGGCCATCATCCAGATGTTGGATTCCCTGAAATCTAGTGTTCCTGCAACTTTTGAACACTATGAAGATTGGGACAATATCTATGGATTGGCAACATTTAGCAATGCAGACTCGATGTTAGTCTTTGTTTCTGCTAGATATGGTGATGTTTCCTATCGAGATTCATTGGACGGACTTGCAAAGAGAGTAGGGAAGTACTATAAAAATCAGAACTTACTATTGATCTTTCCTTCTCGTCTTGAGGACCAACATATTGATGAATACGAAGATATCCAAACTGCGCCGATCTTTAGAAGGATCAGCCGTGAAATTGGAAATATGTTTAGTAAAGATAAATAACAATAAATCAGATTATTATGTCAGATAAGATCAGTATAGATTCAACAGGTAAATTATTAGTTCCCGATCAGGTTACCATACCTTTTATTATCGGCGATGGAATCGGTCCTGATATTTGGAAAGCTTCAGTAAGGGTTTTTGATGCAGCAGTTCAAAAGCTATATGCTGGAAAGCGTAAAATAAATTGGAAAGAGGTCCTTGCTGGAGAAAAAGCTTTCAATGAAACCGGAAGCTGGTTGCCAGAAGAAACCTTGGATGTTTTCAAGGAATACTTGGTAGGGATCAAAGGACCATTAACCACTCCAATTGGAGGAGGTATTCGTTCCTTGAATGTAGCATTGAGAAAAGAGTTAGATCTATATGTCTGCCAACGCCCCACAAAATGGTATGAAGGCGTTCCTTCGCCGGTTAAACATCCCGAAAAAGTGGACATGGTAGTTTTCAGGGAGAATACAGAGGATATCTATGCAGGAATTGAATTTGCTGCGGGTACCGCTGAATCCAAAAGGATCCAAGATTTTCTAAAGAATGACTTAAACGTCGATTACAGCTTCAGCAACAGTACTGGGGTAGGATTGAAGTTTGTCTCTGAAGAAGGATCAAAGCGACTTATCCGCGCGGCAATTGAGTTTGCATTGGCAGAAGGACGTAAATCCGTAACGCTGGTCCATAAAGGCAATATCATGAAATATACTGAAGGGGCCTTTAAAAACTGGGGTTATGAATTGGCAGAAAAAGAGTTTTCCGACAAAGTCTATACTTGGAACCAATGGGAACAGACCAAGGCTAAGGATGGTCAGGATGCTGCAAATGCGGAGCAGAAAGCAGCTGAACAAGCCGGTAAACTGATCATCAAAGATATTATTGCCGATAACTTCCTTCAGCAGATCCTGTTGGCACCACAAGATTATGATGTGATTGCCACCCTGAACCTGAACGGAGATTATATTTCAGATGCTTTGGCTGCCATGGTAGGAGGAATTGGAATTGCCCCCGGAGCGAATATTAATTTCAAGACCGGCCATGCCATCTTTGAAGCGACACATGGTACTGCACCAAGGTTCGCAAATACCAATACCATGAATCCTTCATCTGTAATCCTTAGTGGGGTTATGATGCTGGAATACATGGGCTGGATAGAAGCTGCAGATGCCATTGTTGATGCATTGGCAAAAACCATCAAGGATAAAACGGTTACCGTAGATTTCTATAACTTGATGGAAGGAGCAACACTTCTCAAAACATCGGAATTCGCAGATAAGATCATCGAAAAGATTTAATACTTTGCATTTCATGCATAAAAGCTGAACTTTACAAGGTTCAGCTTTTTTTGAACCATTATTTATGCAAAAATCAGATATCCCAAATTTTATCAGCTCTTCAGGCGTCTTCAATGTGCAGGAACTTGAACAATTGGCCAGTATTGAAGCAATCCCCACGGACGGAGAAATCGACAGCTTCAAATACGAACCCGAAATCCAGGAACTATTAAACGCCTTTATCGGCGATGAAAGCACCCGCATAACACACCAACTCCTCAAAGCCAAAGAATTCCTTAATCAAGGAAGGGTAGAAGAGGCATGGAAACTGATGCTTCTATAAAATAGAAAAGAGTGGAAGGATTCCACTCTTTTCTATTTTATAGAAGCAGTATTGAGATATGAGATTTGAGTATTGAGATATTAACCGTGTCAACTATATCTATAAAATAGACATAAGACATATGACATTAAAACAAAGACATGTTTCAATCCCTGTGTCGTCTTAAATTTCCGGTTTCTATCTCATATCTCACATCTCAAATCTCTGTACTATATCTCAAACCTATCTGCATTCATCACTTTGGTCCATGCTTTCACAAAATCCCTAACGAATTTCTCTTGTGCATCAGCACTTGCATAAACCTCAGCTACGACGCGGAGCTCAGAGTTGGATCCAAAGACTAGATCGGCTCTAGTTCCTGTCCATTTCGGTTGGCCAGTCTTGCGGTCCGAACCAATGTATAGCTCTTTGTCCTCAGATGCTGCTTTCCAGGAAGTATTCATGTCAAGCAAGTTCACCAAGAAGTCGTTGGTCAATTGACCTGGACGATCAGTGAAAACACCATCTTTAGAACCGTCGAAATTAGTATCCAATACACGCATACCTGCTAAAAGAACGGTTAATTCAGGAGCTGTAAGATTCAATAATTGAGCTTTGTCGATCAATAATTCTTCAGTACTTGAAGTGTATTTTCTTTTCTTGTAATTTCTGAAACCATCAGCGATAGGCTCTAAGAACCCTACAGATTCCACGTCGGTCTCCTCTTGCGAAGCATCCATACGACCTGGAGTAAATGGAACTTTAACATCGTTTCCAGCATCTCTAGCTGCTTTTTCAATCCCTCCATTACCTGCAATAACAATCAAATCCGCAATGGACAGCTTCTTGCCTGTGGTTTGTGCTTGGTTGAATTGGTCTTTTATATTTTCCAATACGCCCAATACCTTATTCAATTGCGCTGGATTGTTTACTGCCCAGTCCTTTTGAGGCGCTAAACGAACACGTGCACCATTGGCACCACCGCGTTTGTCAGAACCACGGAAAGTGGAGGCTGAAGCCCAAGCTGTGGAAACTAATTCAGAAACACTTAAACCTGAAGATAATACCTTGTTTTTAAGGTCTTCTACATCCGCTTCGTTAACCGTTTCATGATTAAGTTCAGGAATTGGATCCTGCCATAGGAATTCTTCAGCAGGTACATCCGGGCCTAGATAGCGGGAGCGTGGCCCCATATCCCTATGGGTCAACTTAAACCATGCTTTTGCAAATGCATCAGCAAATTCATCTGGATTTTCTAAAAACCTACGTGATATTTTTTCGTAAGCAGGATCAACCCTCAAGGAAAGATCCGTCGTCAACATCGTTGGCTTACGTTTTTTATTAGGATCAAATGGATCAGGAATAACATCATCAGCATCTTTTGCCACCCATTGAAATGCACCGGCAGGACTTTTGGTCAATTCCCACTCATACCCAAAAAGGTTTTCAAAGAAATTATTACTCCATTGTGTCGGCGTTTCTGTCCAGATTACTTCCAGACCAGAAGTGATAGCATCTGCACCAACTCCTGAATTATAGGTGCTTTTCCAACCTAAACCTTGATCTTCTAAACCTGCAGCTTCCGGTTCCTTGCCAACATGGTCTGCTGGACCGGCACCGTGGGTTTTTCCGAATGAGTGACCACCTGCGATAAGCGCAATGGTTTCTTCATCGTTCATCGCCATACGGCCAAAGGTATCACGGATATCTTTCGCAGCCAATAGCGGGTCAGGATTACCATCTGGACCTTCTGGGTTTACATAGATCAATCCCATTTGAACTGCCGCCAATGGATTCTCCAGGTCCCTGGAATGCACATCGCCATCCGCTTTTTCTTCCCCCGATAGCACACCATGGTCTTTATCTACGATTCCTTCTGAACCATGTGAATATCTTACATCGCCACCTAACCAAGTATCCTCAGATCCCCAGTATACATCCTCATCGGGTTCAAAGGCATCCACACGACCACCTGCGAAACCAATGGTCTTGAATCCCATAGATTCCAAGGCTATATTTCCGGTCAATACCAATAAGTCTGCCCAAGAAAGTCTCTTGCCGTATTTTTGTTTGATTGGCCACAATAATCGCCTTGCTTTATCCAAGCTCACGTTGTCTGGCCAGCTGTTCAAAGGAGCAAATCGCTGCTGTCCTGTTCCAGCACCTCCGCGACCGTCACCTACTCTGTAGGTACCCGCTGAGTGCCATGCCATACGTATGAATAAACCACCGTAATGACCAAAGTCGGCAGGCCACCAATCCTGCGAATCGGTCATCAAAGCATGAAGATCCTGTTTTACTGCCTCTAGATCCAATTTCTTGAATTCCTCAGCATAATCAAAATCTGGATCCATCGGATCAGATAGACTTGAATGCTGACGCAATAAACTAACCTTTAATTTTTTTGGCCACCAATCTGAAATTGTGGTTCCTCCGCCCGCAACCGTCAGATTCTGTTTAGCACTTCCATTATGAAATGGGCATTTGCTGATGTCATTTCCATTTTCCATATCTCTGAATTTATTTTCTATATAATATTTAAGTTAAATCGTATTTAATTGAACATCAAGGTGCATCGACATAAATTCTCTGCCCTCTGCTTTAAATTTAACTAAAGATAGATAAATAAAACCTAAGATTATCATGCGTCTTGATAGATTTTATCTATGTAACATCAATGAAAAAATTAATAGTTTGAGATGAATTTTAATATAGTTAAACTTTGGAAAACGCACTTAGGAAATGCTCAAGAGGATCAGATAAGATAGAGGTCTCAGGTACAATAGAAGGTCTAAGGTAAGGATAGAAGATCAGGCAAGAGTAGAGCTATCAGGTTTAAAAATTAGTTAATACTCCATTGCAAAATCAAAATATAATAAGCGCTTTTTCGTTATTTTATATGGTATTTCAATGACAGTATGATAAGCCCCGATTAATATTGCTCTATATAACTAAATTAAATGCTATGAAAAAGAAACCAATTGTTATAGTTCTTGTCACTATTCTCTTGATTCCCAATTTACCTGTAATCAATAAGTATGTCGCTCATCGATTGGATGAGGGGCATTTCAGATATGCTAACTTAGATGGGTCGTATACAACGACACAGCATTTTTCATTTAAAAGCCCAGCGTTTTCAATGTTTGGATTTAATCAATTTATTAAAGAAACATCTCCAGCAAAAGAAAATCAAAAGCTGTACCGACTGTACAAAATTAATCCGTTATGTTTTTGGAGGTGGAACAATTATCTAAAAAAATCTATACATTTTGAATATAAGGATTGGGAAAATATCGAAAAGAACAGGCAAAAGAAGGGGATAGATACCAACTCGACTTGGCAAAAATTCTAGCATCTTACATAAACAATAGGAGGAATAAGAATAGCAGGTTCAGGTCTAAATACTAAGTACTAAATACTGTTATACTAAAAAAGCCGCTTATAGCGGCTTTTTTCTGTACCTAGGGCGGGAATCGAACCCGCACTCCCTTAACGGGAACAGGATTTTAAGTCCTGCGTGTCTACCAGTTCCACCACCTAGGCAACTGAGCGAAAGACGAGATTCGAACTCGCGACCCCAACCTTGGCAAGGTTGTGCTCTACCAACTGAGCTACTTTCGCTTGACGTGGTGCAAATATAGAGAGAAAATTGAAATCCTAAAATTATTTTTTCAAAAATATTTCATTAATCCCCCAATCCATTGTCTTTCAGTATCTCTAAGATCAAATTATTTTCATACCCTCGGCCCAAGGCATATTGATAGAGTTTATTTCTATGTTTATAGGGGTCTGACTCTTTAATTAAGGCCGATTTCTTCTCCAAGATCGACCTCAATTTCTCAAAATAATCGTTCGGGTCGATCTCCTTCATCGCAATCTTGATCAAGGGAGCTGAAACCTGTTTCAATTTCAATCCCTGCATGATCTTGATGCGGCCCCAACCTTTTATCCTAAACTTCCCCAGGACATAGGCCTTCGCAAAACGCTCCTCATTGAGGAAATTATTTTCTATAAGGTAGCTGATAATATTTTCAACATCCTTACTATGTAAACCCCATTGGTATAATTTGTCACGAACTTCCTGTTGTGATCGCTCTTGATAAGCACAATAGGATTCGGCTTTCCGTTTGGCTTCCAGGGGAGTATAGGTTCTCTGTTTTTTAATAGGATCATCCATAATGCAAATCTTCAAAAAATGATGAACTTTTAAAAAAAATGATGAACTTCGTTCTTTATTTGCAGAATCATGTATACTATTAAATTTATTTGCGAGGAATTAAATATAAAACCTTTGATATCAAATGATTTAACGTCTAAAATCAGCGAACTAGTATACGATAGCCGTAAGGTAAACAATCCTGATGAATCTCTATTCTTTGCCCTAAAAGCCACTCGTGATGGTCATGATTTTATTCCAGATGCCTATAAGAAAGGGATCCGTAACTTCGTTGTCTCCCATTTCGTAGCCTTTCTGGAGGATAAAAACGATGTCAATATCATTCAGGTCAATCATGTATTGCATTTTATGCAAGAACTGGTTGCATACCATAGAAGGCAATTCTATTACCCGATAATTGGAATTACCGGCAGTAATGGTAAATCTATAGTCAAAGCTTGGTTATTTCAGCTGTTGATTCCAGAAAAGAAAGTTTACCAAAGTCCCAAAAGCTATAATTCCCAACTTGGGGTCGCATTATCCTTATGGAACTTGGGACCACAATATGATCTTGCCCTAATTGAAGCTGGAATCAGTGAACCTGGTGAAATGTCCAGCTTACAACAGATGATACAACCTAATATTGGAATTTTCACTAATATTGGAGTGGCGCATTCCCAGAATTTCTCAAGCAAGCAAGAGAAATTAAAGGAAAAAATGAAACTTTTTTCCGAGGTGGAAACCTTGATAGCCGGATCTGAATATATCGAAAGAGAAGATATCGATCCCAAAATCCGCTTGGTAACCTGGGGAAGAACGGATATGGATCAGATCAAATTGATCCATGAAGAGACCCATAGCCAACTCAGTAAACTAAAGATCAGGATAGGTGAGGTTATCTGCATATGCCAGGTTCCTTTTACCGACCGCGCATCCATCGAAAACATAATGAGCTGTATAGCTTGCATGTATTTTATGGGTTACGATCCAGAGACCATCGTCGAAAGGATCCAAAACCTTAAGCCACTGGAAATGCGGCTGCAATTAAAGAAAGGGATCAATAATAGTTCGATTATCGATGATTCCTATTCCAATGACCTCGCATCTTTAAAGATTTCCCTGGAGTTTTTAAATCAACAGAACCAACACAGCAGCAAATCGCTAATCCTTTCTGAAATGGAAGGATTGGCTGAAAGTGAAAAATTACAGCAAAAACTGATTGCCTTGCTGAATTCTTCCCAACTCCAAAAGTTCATTTGGGTTGGTAACAGATACCCATGGTTTAAGGATATTGAAATAGATCTCATAAAGGACTATTCCAGTACTGAAGAATTTCTGGACCATTTGGCCGAATTGGATCTCAGTAATGAAAGTATCCTGATCAAGGGTGCGCGAAAATATCAATTCGAACGTGTAGTACAAAGGTTGGCCTTAAGGTCTCATGGGACGGTTCTTGAGATCAATTTGAATGCGATTTCAAACAACCTGATGTTATATCGCTCATTGATCCCTAAGAACGTCAAGCTTATGGCCATGGTAAAGGCTTTCTCTTATGGAAGTGGAAGTTTTGAAGTGGCAAATCTCTTGCAATTCAGCAAGGTCGATTACCTGACTGTTGCCTTTGCAGATGAAGGCGTAGAATTAAGGACTGCTGGCATCGCATTACCAATCATGGTCTTAAGCCCAGATCGCGATACCTTCCAATCTTTGATCCAGAATAATCTGGAACCCGAAGTCTACAGTATGGATTTTCTGGATGAGTTTTTAGAATTCCTGAAGGAACAGAACATCAGCGATTTCAAAATTCACCTGAAATTGGATACCGGAATGCACAGACTTGGCTTCTTTCCTTCAGAGATTCCCGCAGTGCTGGAAAAACTCAATGGTCAAAATCAGGTCAGGGTGCAGTCGTTCTTTACCCATTTAGTGGCATCAGGCGATCCAGGCCAAGATCCCTTTACCGAATCACAGATCTCAACCTATCTAGCTGCAGCAAAGCAATTAGAAAGTGGATTGGGCTATACCTTTATAAAACACGTAGCCAATACTTCAGCGATTGTCCGTTGGCCACAGGCACACCTGGATATGGTCCGCTTGGGGATAGGGCTTTACGGTGTGGATATGGATAAGAATTTGCCTACCCTTGAACAGGTCAGTAGTCTCAAGACTACCGTGACCCAGATCAAGAATTTACCGGCAGGGGAGACCGTTGGTTATGACCGAAAAGGTGTTATATCTAGGGACAGTAAAATCGCTACGGTAAAAATCGGTTATGCGGATGGTTATTCCCGCCGATTTGGTAATTCAGTTGGAAAAATGCAAATTAATGGTTTCCTTGCACCCACAGTCGGCAATATCTGTATGGATATGTGCATGTTGGATGTTACCGGACAAAATGTTCAGGTAGGAGATGAGGTCCTGGTTTTTCCAAGCATAGTGCAAGCAGCCTCCGATATCGGTACTATTCCATATGAACTGCTGGTCAATATTTCAAGTCGAGTAAAAAGAGTCTATTATTACGAGTAAAATGATAACTAAATTTTTTCAACAATTCTTTTATTACCTCATTAAAGGAACACTGGTCGTAGCACCTGTTGCCGGAGCGATTTTCGTGATTGTTTGGTTGGTGGCGACATTGGATGGCGCATTAAATATTACAGAACATTTTTTGGTTGATGAAACCGGGAAACCGCTTTATATACCAGGATTAGGGATTGTCTCGGTCATTCTTTTATTGACATTGATAGGTTTTATTTTTACTACATTGGTTACTGCACCCATCCGGAATTGGTTGAGCAGGACGATCAGTAAGATTCCATTGTTCAATACCTTATATTCTTCTATCAAGGATTTTACGGAAGCCTTTGTGGGAGATGCCAAAAAATTCAATGAACCTGTTTTGGTTGAAGTAAACGAATTTGGCCTTAAAAAAATTGGTTTCTTGACCCAGAAAGATTTACATATCATCAACCTCCCTGGTGAAGTAATCGTTTATTTTCCTTATTCCTACTCCGTAGCCGGACAGGTCGTGGTTGTTTCCTCGGAGAAAGTGACCAAGTTGAATATTTCCGCTACTGATGCCATGAAATTAGTGGTTTCTGGAGGGGTAAGCGGTTTGGAAGGTAAAAAGGAGTCCAAGAAAGAACAGAATTAATAGAAAACCATGTTTTGGAAAAATAATTCAAAAAACATCAAGGATCTGGAATACAAACTCTTGTATTCAGATGCTGAACTTAGTTTTTTGAATGCGCAGACCGAAAGGGAACTTTCGAAGTTGTATTACAATCAATCGACTGAGAATGGAATCCTGAAAAGCAAGTACCAGGAATACCAACAGGAGGTATTGGCCATTTCAAAAAACACCAAACACTCGGTAGATGAAGAAAGCAAATTGCTCTCAAAATTTATTGACTTGTATGCCGGACTTTCCAGTTCCGAACATTACCATATGGTAGATATAGCTATTGAAGATGTTGAGGCTAAAATACCAGCGTTGCTGCTTTTTCCGATTGTGCAGAATGCAATGATCAATGGATACAATAGCATGCAGAATTTTCCCATGAAACTAAAGTTAAAGGTAAAGGCACAGCAGCTAAGTCTAGAGGTCAGTAACCGCGTAAACCATTACCTAAGCAATCAGGCTGATGATCCTAGGGTCAAGCAATTGGAAAGTAGGTTGTTCTTGGAGTATGCAGATGATTACAATCTCTTTATCAATAGCAATTCCAATCTTTTTAAAATTACCCTACTGATAAAGCTTAAAATAGACTGATAACATTTACTCATACAAAAAAAGAGCAATCAATCTGATTGCTCTTTTTAAGTTAAATTAATCTGTATATATCGAAGTTTTAGTCTCTTTTACAATTGGCTGTCCAAGTTTCTCCTTCATCCGTAGTGTATCCAATTGTCAACTGATCAGCATCAATGGAAATCAGTCCAAGTTTTCCGTCTTCTAAGAACAGTTTATTGTTATCCCCTTTTTGCATCTTAACATTCAAGATATCTGGAATGTCACTATCAAAGATAAAGGAGTAATTAGAACCACCAACTTTGGTGACTGTTACTTTACCATCTGTTGAAGGTACGTTTTTCTCACTATCGTTTTTGTTAACATAACTGATTTTTCCTTTGTATTCATCCACAAATATGTCGTTATCTGCCGGATCATCGTCCTTTGAACATGCAGAAACTGCGAACAATACCACAAACAATAGACTCAGTAATTTCATTGATTTTTTCATAGTGCAAATTATTTTATCGTTTTTCTATAGTTTATCGCTACACTATGTCCAAAGGATATGCCAAGCAGGTCGCAACATAGCTGTTACAACATTATTTTAACATTATTTTAACATTCCTTAACCTAATGTTTCAAATAGGTTTAATTGGGGATTTTGTTGCTTTTTGAAGTGTGAGAGGTCATATTCAAACATACTTTGGTTCAATTTATTCTTCTTGCAATGAAGTCTGAAACTATCTCGGATAATTTCAGCAATCTGTCCTGTACCTCTCATCCTGTTTCCAAATTCACTATCATTTACTTTACCGTTATGGCATGCCTGAATGCTGTGCCAAATCTTATTGGCACGATCTGGATAGGCTTTGTTCAGCCATTCTTCAAAGATCTTTGAAATTTCACCATTTAAGCGGACCACGGTATATCCTGCCCATTGTGCACCTGCAGCAGCAGCAGCTTTTAATACCTTGGGTATTTCATGGTCAGTAAGGCCAGGTATGACCGGAGCGCACATGATTCCCACAGGGATGCCATTGCTCGAAAGGGTTTCGATCACTTTGAGCCGTTGTTGGGCAGTAGCCGTCCGAGGTTCCATTTTTGAACGGGTCTCCTTGGTCAAGGAATTGATGGAAACAAAGACCATACAGAGGTTTTTCTGCGCCATCTCCATTAAGATGTCCAGATCACGCAATACTAGGCTGTTTTTGGTAATGATCCCTACAGGTTGACCATGTTCCAGCGAAATTTTTAAGATAGCTCTGGTGAGCTTAAACTTGCGCTCTAAGGGTTGGTAACAATCTGTGTTGCCAGAAAGTGAAATAGGGGTTCCGTCCCAATTCTTTCGGGTTATAAAATCACGGTACAGTTTTGGGCTGTTGGACTTGACTAAAATCTTGCTTTCAAAATCTAGTCCAGCACTGTAGCCCCAATATTGATGGGAGTTTCTTGCATAGCAATAAATGCAACCATGTTCACAGCCCTGATATGGATTGGCGGAATATTCCATCCCCACATCAGGACTGCTTACCTTGTTGACTATGGTCTTCGGGTGGATGATGGTAAACTGGGTATTCGGAATATCCTGTTCCCAATCATCGATCCCTTCTGTATGATCTTGTGTATAACTAAGCTTAGAAAATACATTGTGTATATTCTTTTGCGCACCTCTCCCTGAAATAAATCCATGTTCCATCTCACCAATATTTTTACTAAAATACTAAAAATATTAGCAAAATAAAAAATGTCTTTTATTCTTCTACGGGTTCTAATACCGTGGCTTCCACTTGTTTGATCTCTTGGTCATCAGTTTTTGCCTTTAAATAATTGTGGATTTCGATCTGGGACCTACAGATTGGGTCATCGTTGCGGACATACTCATTGTTCTGTTTGTTGTTCAGGACCCTAGCCTTGACATTATCGCGCAATTGGATTTCGAGCATATCCAAAAGCTCATGTTTTAGCTTTTTACTGCTGATCTTAACTGCAGCCTCAATACGATGATCGAGGTTTCTGGTCATCAGGTCAGCGGAAGAAATATAGGTCAGTTCCTTTCCTGCCGCATAAAAATAGAATACGCGGGCATGTTCCAGGAACTCGTCAACAATGCTTATTGCATTGTATGGAACTGCAAATTTTCGCTGGTTCACTGCACAGAATATCCCTCTAACGATTAAATCCACCTGAACTCCCGCAGAAGAAGCCTCATAGATCTTTTTGATAGATTCCTTATCACTCAGTGAATTGATCTTTATGATAATTCGTGCTGGCCTTCCTGCCTTTGCCTCTGCAATTTCCTTGTCGATCAGGGCCGATAATTGCAATCGCATATCAAAAGGGCAGATCATCAGATGTTTATTGTGATGGATCTGTTGTTCTATTGGGACCTTCGGTTTTTGCAGAGCATTGAAAATCTTGTTGATGTCAGCCATTACCCCCTTGTTGCTGGTCATCAGGCAATAATCTCCATATAGTTTGGCGGTCTTTTCATTGATATTGCCCGTGCTCACAAAACCATACTGGATGGTCTTGTTCTGCACCCTTTTTTTGATGATACAAAGTTTGGCATGTACTTTCTTGTTTGGCACACCTACCAAAACTTTCACCCCCTCCATCTCAAAGCGCTCCTTCCACTCCAGATTATGCTCTTCATCAAATCTTGCACGTAGTTCCAGCATAACCGTAACTTCCTTGCCATTTCTTGCCGCATTGACTAGGGCATTGGCAATCTTGGAATTGCTGGCCATCCTATAGATGGTAGTCTTGATCGATTTTACATCGGGGTCCATCGCCGCTTCACGCAATAGATCAATCATCGGACGGAACTCATGGTAAGGGAAGGAGAGTAGGACATCTTTCTTCTGTATAATGTCGGTTACTCGGTCCAGCCCCGTGAAATCGGGATGTTCAAATGATCGGCGTTCTTCCGGTTTCTGATAGGACTTGAACACATCTGGGAAATCCATGAAGTGTTTAAAGTTATGGATCTTCTGACCTGGAATGATGGAGTCCTTCTTGCTAAAGTTCAATTTCTTGATCAATAGATCCAATAATTTAGGGTCCATTTCCTGATCGAAAACAAATCTGGTCGGTTTACCCTTTCTTCTGGTCTTGATTCCTTTACTGATTTTATCCGCAAAAGAAGTGTTGACATCGTTATCTAAATCAAACTCGGCATCTTTGGTTACCTTAAAGGTGTTTGCCACAAACTCATCAAACCCAAAGTAGGAGAATATATACGGTAGGTTTACCTTGACAATATCCTCTACCAGGATAATGTCCTTTTGGTTTTTTGCCGAAGGCAAGATTACAAATCGACCAAGTTGACGGGATGGAAGTTCGATAATGGCAAATTTGGTGTCATATTGCCAATCATCTTTATACATGGCAATCCCTAGGTATAGACTTTTGTCCCTTAAGTACGGCATAGGTTTACTCTCATCCAATATCAAAGGAATAATATTGGTTTCCACCTCTTCATCAAAATAATTCTTGACAAACTCCAATTGTGTAGGACTTAAGTCCTCTGCAGACTTGATATAGACCTTTTGTTTGGCCATTTCTCGCTGCACTTGGTTCCAGATTTTGTCAAACTTCCGCTGTTGCTTGATCACGATTTCCGTAATCTTCTCCAGAATGATCGCTGGAGCTTTGTAGAAATAGCCATTGGACTCCTTCGTGTTTATTTCAGCTGCCCTTTTTAGTGCGGCTACCCGAACCCTGAAAAATTCATCGAGATTATTGGAAAAGATTCCCAAAAACTTAATTCTTAAATGTAAGGGGACTGTTGGATCCGCAGCTTCTTGTAAAACTCGACCATTAAAACTTAACCAACTAATATCTCTCGGGATAAACTTGCTTGCCATTTCTCTATCTATCATCATAGCTCAAAGATGTTCGAGCTTTATTTGGTAAAAGTTAATAAATTAATATCAAATTATTAAATAATCAGGGAAGACAAAAGATATTAATTTAATCTAAGGGTCTCTACCTCTTTAGCCTCTCTAAACTTGATTTTTATAACTATTTGCCAGATTTTAGCTTGAACTTTTTATGTATTTTACGGATTAATAATTACCTTCAATTAATTGTCGGTTAAAATTAGATAAAATAACTGTAAATAATAATTAATAAATAAACTATTTGGTAACATCGTGATGGATTGGTCAATAATTTTCGAATAACATAGGAAGAAATAAAACTGACAAAATAAAAGAGCATCCAAGAAAACCTGGATGCTGTCATTACTACTATAATCGCAATAAATAAAATGCAATTTAACAACAGCTATTTTCCTGCTTTAATGAATTTAAGAATGGCCTTTGTCATCCAATAAACATCTTTAGGTTAAATTATTGTTTGTTAAATATTTTATTT
>NZ_JBSHLH010000013.1:0-135241 GCF_053644255.1 Sphingobacterium sp. NPDC055431 | reverse complement strand
GATAATCAGTTTGTTGTAATTGTTATTATTGGTTAATTTGATAGAATAGCATGAATTTTTATTTATCTTTAAGCCTCTAAACTGATCAATTATGCTAAACAGAAAGGAATGCCAGCTTTCGATAAGGCAATGGCAATCATCGAAAGGCAATATAAATGAAATATTGAGGGTTTTTCCTCCTCATTTCATGTTTTCTGTAACTGAAGAGAGTAGCAGCTGGGTTCTGAAGAATAATGAAAACGAATGTTTTGTTGTCAAAATGGGTATACATGATGATAAAGCGATCGTGATATTCTATCCTTTAGATAAAGCAGGCAATGAGATTGAGCTAAAAGAATATCCTTTTTCCTATTTAGGTCCATTGGAGGCTGAAATAAAATTTGTCGAGCAGGAGGTCAAGACCCAAACGAAAGTAGCGGTGTTATCCTGTGATCTAAAGGTTACCTCACGGGTCATTGAGGAGACACAGCCCCTATATCAACATCAGATAGAATGTCAGGATACGATATTGGAGCAGGTTGAGGACTGGAGAAATGAGTCGGCTGATTGGTTTTTTAAACAGATCAAGGAAACCAAAGGGGAAAGTATTTTCAATTTATTCCATGTACCGATAGAGGATCTAGAGGGTGGAAATCGGGATATTGTAGGCTTATTTGCTTTAAAATATTCAAAAATATATTCAGAGGTGCTACCAACCATTATTTTCGTCCATCATGAAGGGACAGTTTTGGGAAATTCAAAATTGCATTCCATCCAGACGAATTTGTACAATTGGTCGCAGCCTTGTCCACCATTTTGTAAACCAAAAGGTGGTTAAACCATTTTATGAAATTTAATTATGCTCTTTTTTTACTTGACAATTGGTTTGTCCAATGTCATGTTGTTGCTAGCGAGTCTTTGGAATATTAAGTACCATTTTGAGTTCAGTACCCCAGCAAGAAACCTTAGGTATTTCCTTCTTTTTCTCTTGGGGATCGAGCTTGTTTCGAAACTGTTGATCTATGTTTTCTCCGTAGGGAAAACGGAGTTTTTGTTCAATATTTTTGTTGCCGGTGAACTCTTATTATTAACGAATTTTACCAATAGTATTGTATCTAAGAAAAGCAGGCTGTCCATGGTTTACCTGGCACTGTTTTTATTTTTAATAGGAGCTGCTACTATTCATAATTTCATTCAGGTAGTGACCTGGATGAAATGGATAAAACCAATCTCCAATATTATTATAGTTTTTGAATTAGGCAGGTGTTTATTGCATGCATTGAAATCGGATTTTAAAGTGAATAATCCTGGTCTCTTCCATGTTTTGTTTGCCCTATTGCTCTATTACTTTGTGTCGACTATACTGTTTTTGATTTTAAATCAATTGAGTAACCTAAAGATCGAGTATGCTGGCTATCTATGGTCAATAAACAACATTCTGTCCTGTAGCTTATATGCCGTATGTCTGTATTACTTTTTTTCGTTTCAAAAATCTACATCGAAATCTATGAGATAATCATCTTATTGGTTTTGGCCATAATGATTGTGCTTTTTGTGATCGTCCTGTATAATCAATACTACAAGAAAATCCAGGAAGAGAATGATCTGCGGCACCAACAGGAGCTAAAGTTTCAGACGGAGACGAAGGCTCTTGCCATCAAAACGCAGGAGGAGGAAAGGAAACGGATTGCAAGGACATTGCATGACGAAATTGGCAATAAATTGCAGGTGCTTAAACTGAATTTAATTTCCAACAAAGATCAGATTGAGGCTCAGCAATATGTAGGCCTGAGTGACAAGATTGAACAGCTGATAGATTCAGCAAGGGAGATTTCGCACCGGATGTATCCCGTGAACCTAGAATATTTTGGCTTGATCTTGACCTTGGAGGAATTGAAGCAAAATTTGATTGGATATGAGGTGGAACTTTATCTGCATCAACAGTATCAGGAAAGACCCTTAGATTTTGAAGTTCAGATCTATCGGGTAATCTTGGAATTTGTCAGCAACACCATAAAACATGCTAAAGCGAATAAGATTTCGATCTTGGTCCGTGACGGCAATTATTTTCTCAGTTTTCTCTTAAAAGATAATGGGAAGGGCTTTGAAAAGATAAATTCTAATGGGATGGGGGTTTCCAATATTAGCAATCGGGTAGAATTATTGGATGGTAAATCCAAATTGAGTTCGGCTCTGGGCAAGGGAACTCGGCTGATGATGGTGTTTCCAAAAATGGCGGTATAATGAGTGAAATGAAAATTGCATTGATGGATGATGAGTCCTTATTTATTGAGGGACTGAGTATGCTGATAGGAAAGATCCCTAATTGTCAGGTAATCTATAAGAATACAGACCCAAGTACCCTAATCGCTGATTTCATGGCAATAGATGAAAACCAGTTGCCAGATATCTTGCTTTTGGATATTCAGATGGAACCCATTTCAGGTTTGGTGCTCGTGGAGCAACTCTTGCCAAGCTTTCCTAAAGTGAAGATCTTGATTTTATCCTCCCATTATAAGTCTAATATGATTGGGCATATGCTGAAATTGGGGGTTTCAGGTTTTCTACCTAAAGTTATTGATATTGAAACATTGCAACTGGCCCTAGAAACGGTGTATAACACTGGAGTGTATGTTACAGCTTCAGATTACCAATTGCTGCACCAATACCTCAATAATCCCAATAAGAAGGTATCCTTTGACCTGAAGGACCAATTGACCGACCGAGAAATTGAAGTCATCCGATTGATCTGTGAGGAATATACCAATATTGAAATCGCAGAACAGTTATTCCTTAGCAAAAGGACCGTTGAAAGTCATAGGCAGCGAATCCTGGATAAATTGGGGCTTAAAAACACCGTTGGTCTGGTGATCTATGCCTTAGCGAATGAATTGTTCGTTCCCAAGAAATAAGCATTCCGTATAAATACCTAATTGCAACTTGCCGTTTTTGTGCTCTAAAAAACAGGGGCGAGGTTCATTAACTTTGAGGTATCAAGTTCAATAAAATAGTTAATTGCTAAGAATCTAAGACCAATCTGTTATGACACGTGAATTGAATAAGAAACCAGAAGCAAATGTAGAGACAAAAGGATCTACCTTTTGCGATCCAAATTTGACCAATTACATCAACAGTATTGTAGCTTATAAATTTTTGTACAATGATTATCTAGAAGACCTGAATTCTGGACATGCAGAAATCAAGGTCAGGGCCGAAAACTATTGGCAGGATAATCTAGCGAACTTGGAAGGAAATATAAAGATTGCATTTCAGAAAATGATCGCTTGCAAAAGCAAGTTTATCGATGATGCCCTATATATTTTCGAAAATACAATTCGGGATAATAAACGGATCAACCTCTATGGGTGATACCCATATTCAAATGTACCATACCATGTTTATTCAGGCTCTGAGCAGCTAATTATTTTGCCTGAGTAATTTATTAACTAAGTAATAATGTTAAAGTTCCTAACGGTCAGTTTAGGAACTTTTTTTTTTGATGGAAGGTCGTAAAATGCGAAAGGAAAATTACCTACATTTGATGTTGTAACCAATTAGAAACCAATGAAAACGAACCCTAAAAAGAGGAAAAATGCTGATTTGTTTTTTCTCATCTGCATGCCTATTTGTTTGCTGTTCTCCAATTTAGGCTATGCGCAAGAGGCTGTCAATGCTCAGATTACTCAGCATTCTCGGGATGGGAAAGCGAAATATGATGCCGGACAGTATTCTGCGGCAATATCAAGTTATACATCAGCCTTGAATTTGAAAGCGGTAGATTCCATTTACCTTAATCTTGCGGCAGCCTATTATCTGAATGGGGATTATGGAAAGGCTATGGATGCCATCAATTCGGGTCTAAGCCTAAAGCCCAACAATACCGGTCCATATCTTAAGTTAAGAGGAGAAACCTATTATGTTTTGAATAATATTGATGCTGCCATCGCTGAATATGATGAGATCATTAAGGTTGAAAGCGATTGTGTGCCTTGTTTTATCAATAGAGGCAAATACAAAACAGATATTGGTGAATTTGATGATGCCATTGCGGATTTTACTCAGGCGATATCATTGTCTGACACTTCCTCAGTAGCCTATTATCAAAGGGCAAACGCCAAATTCATCATTCAGGATTTTGAAGGAGCCTTAGAAGATGCGGAGAAATCCATTGCACTCAATCCGAAAAACAGTTCGTCTTTTTTTACGAAAGGACTCGTTAAGACAGTGATGGAAGACTATAAGTCAGCCCTTAGTGCCTTTTACAAGGTTAGTGAACTTAGTCCAACTTTTGAGCCGGCCTATCTTGGGCGTGCCTATATTTTTGGGAGAACGAAGGAATATTTGGAGGCCGTAAAAGAGTTAAATCAAGCAATTGCCTTTAATCCTAGGAAATATGAATCTTTTATGAACAGAGGGACGATGTATTATTTTATGGGGGACTATACAACGAGTTTAAAGGATTTCAGTAAAGCCATTGAGATGAAACCTTCGGAAGAGGAACTTTATTTTAGAAGATCGAAAGTATATAATGCCAATAAAATGTACAATGAGGCACTAGCTGACCTGAATAAGGCCATAGAAATGAATCCTGACTTTTATGACTATTATTTTCTTAGGGCAAATAATTATGAAGCCCTAAATAAGTTTGTTCTTGCATTGAAAGACTATAATGTAGCCCTTGAAATGAACCCATTAGATTACAGGGTATTCAGGATGAGAGCTGGCCTGTATAAGAAATTAAACAAGACCACAGAAGCTGAGGCTGATCTTGAAAAAGCAAATGAATTGGAAACAAAAAGTCAGAATTAGCTATTATTGTAGGAAACACAACTTTTAATATCATGAAGATCAAATTCCTGATTTTTTCCTGCCTGTTATTTTTAAGTTCTTGTTCTGTTAACAAAACAGATCAGCAAAAGCTAAGTAATACCATTGAAATTGGGGAGTATGAATTTGATTTTCCTGCCGATTTCAAAAAGGTAGAGATGCAGGGAATTGATTCCTATGTAGGCCATGTCGTAGGGGATAGTATCAAGTTTTATTTTGATTATGGCTGGTACTCCAATAGCTTGAATGAGAGAGAACAAAGTATGCAATATTATGTGGATAAGGACAGTTCGAATCACCTGTACAGTAAGGTGCTTTGGCCGAAGGAGTCTGTGGTTGGTATTACGGGCATCCATGTCAGAAGAATGCCAGAGACTGTAGAGGAAAAGGTGCAGAATTCTTTAACGCTGACGGCGGACTCCCTAAATGCTCAACAGCAGGAATTGGCCAAACGTATTTTTAAGACAGTAAGATTAAAGGACAAGAAGAAGGATTAATTGATAATTATCGCATTCGGGTCTCTGTGGATCTTGGCTAGGTTTTCCCGCCAACGCTGCAATTCTTCTGGACTGAGCCTGGGCCAATCGGTAACTTCAGCTATGATTTTCAATGCAGCTGTACTACGGTAAGATTGGGTAGGGTTACCGGGGAATTTCTTGTCGGTAACATTTGGGTCATCCTCAAAATCGCCAGTAAGTTCTACCATGTAAACACGAGGTTCCGCATCTCCAGGAGCTAGTTCAGCTGCCAATCCCGCACCATTCACCTGCTGGGTAAAATAGATGTGATTCATGATTACGTCTGGATGGTAGTTTGATTTTCTTCCAGCAGTCAGGAGGTCGCCAACTTTTAAATCGGCTTTTGTGCCATGATAAAACGGGCCGTAATTGCCTTTTTTCAAGTCTTTAGCATACATGAATAGTAAGTTTAATTTTTAGGATTTTATATTCTTTAGAACGCTTTATTTTTCATCATATTATTTCAAAAAATAATTATCTTTATCTTGCTTTAGAGGAAATCCTTTAATCCAATAATTTATTTCAAACCGACCTTTTTCCTTAAAATTGAAGGGTCCTAAACCTATGTCAAATAACATGTCAAAATCAATCCATTCGGTATTTTGCCGGCTTTCTATTCTTACTGTCCTGATTTGTATGTTGATGCAAAGTGCTTCATCTGCGGTAGCAAAAACCATGTACATCCAACTTAAAGTCTATCATTTTCAACAGGCCCAGCAAGAACAACAATTAGATCAATATCTCAGTAATGCCTATCTGCCAGCTCTGCATAAGTTTGGATTTAAGAAAGTTGCGGTTTTTAAACCGTTGAAGAATAATGAAAATGCTGATAAACTGGTTTATGTCCTAACTTACTCCGATAGATTGGAAAACTTTGCCAAGTTGGATGTTAATTTGGAAAAGGATAAGCAATATCAGGAAGCTGGAAAGTCATATTTAGATTTAGCACATAACAATCCGCCATTTCAAAGAATGGAAACTATTTTGATGCGTGCCTTTGATGGAATGCCATTTGTGGAATTACCTAAACTGAAATCTGATAAGAGTGAAAGGGTATATGAATTAAGAAGCTACGAAGGTCCAACAGAAAAGCTGGCTGCCAATAAGGTTTCCATGTTCAATAATGGAGAGATCGATATTTTTAAGAAATTGAACTTCAATGCTGTGTTCTACGGCCAGGTTATCGCTGGCAGTACAATGCCTAACCTGATGTATTTGACAACATTTGAGAATATGGCTGATCGTGATGAGCATTGGAAGGCTTTTGGACCGCTTTATAAGCCTATGAGTGAAATGCCGCAATATCAGAACAATGTTTCTAAAAACGTGACTATCTTATGTGCTCCAACTGCTTATTCTGATTATTAAGTTTAGAACATTGATATTTCCAAAAAAACCAGTGCTAATAAATCTATTGGGTTCACTTGTTTAAACAAAAGTCGTTTTATATTTTTATAAAACGACTTTTGTTTTTTACAGAGATTTTGAATCTGTAAAACTATAAATCCGGGTTTGAAAATTGACCTCTAATCCTTTTTCCCGACTTGGTATTTCACCTAATTATTCACTATTTATGAGAACAAAGATTCCTTTTATTCATTATTGGTATTTCACATTTTTCTTTATTACGGTTCTATCTTGCCAGAAAGATAAGATTTCAACTGAATTTTCTACAGAAAATGAGTTGGTTAGTTTCGGTTTTGATACTGATAAACAGACAAGCTTATTGTTTGATATTGAAACAGAGATCATAGGCGATACCATTTTTGCCCATGCCCTAGTAGGTACAAATGTTCAGGCATTGGTTCCTGACTTTGAACATATAGGTGCTAAGGTTACGGTTGATAATGTTGAGCAGACCAGCGGAAAGAGTAAACAGGACTTTTCTAAATTGGTAAAATATACATTCGCCGCTGAAAATGGTGAAACAAAAAGCTATATAGTCAAATTTGTTGATACAGGGATTCCTGCTATTTATCTCTCTACCAATGGAAAGCCGATTGAAAGCAAAGATGATTATGTCAGCGGTAGCCTAAAAATAACAACTGGCTTTGAAGGAAAGGTCGTTTATGAAGGTGTTACGGAAGTTAAAGGCCGAGGTAATTCTACTTGGGGAATGCCTAAAAAGCCATATAGAATTAAGTTAGATAAAAAGGCTGCCCTATTGGGTATGCCAGCTGATAAAAGTTGGGCATTATTGGCCAATTATGGCGATCAATCGCTATTACGTAATGAAATAGCCTTTGAGGTCAGCAAGAGATTAGATATGGGCTATTCACCTCGACAACAATATGTAGAACTGTTTTTAAATGGGGAGTTTATGGGGAATTATACTTTAACCGAACATATCAAAGAGGGGAGCGATAGGGTAGCCATCGATGAGGACAATGGGGGTTTTATCCTTGAAGGTGATGGATATGCCTATTCTGAACCGGTACATTTTATTACCGATCAGAATATGCCGATAACAGTGAAATTTCCCGATGAAGATGAAATTACTCCTGCCCAATTGGATTATATCACCAAGTATGTGGGAACTTTTGAGAACAGTCTGTACAAAATAGGAGATCAAGCAAATTCCAATTATCAAGATTATTTTGATTTAACAAGTTTTGTGAATTACTATCTGGCTAATGAGTTATGTGGTAATTCGGATATGCTTTGGAGTATGAGAATGTACAAGAAGAGCAGTTTGGATCCCAAGATTTATGTAGGTCCAGTGTGGGATTTTGATCTAGCCTTTAATAATGATAAGCGTCTCGGTAATAGCCAAGAGGTAATGATGCTCCAAAGGGCTCATGAGCCAAGAGCATGGATGAACAAGTTAATGATAGATCCTGATTTCAAGAAATTGGTGAGAACACGCTGGAAAGAAGTAAAATCGAAAATGGAGTCCATGCCTGAGTTTATAGATCAGCGGGCTAAAAAGATCAATTATAGTCAGAAATATAATTTTAAACGCTGGGATGTTTTGGGCAAAAACATCAATCAAAGTTGGTATGTAGGGGTAACCCATCAAGACTATGTGAATTTTGTTCGTAATTATGTGTCAAAAAGAATAACATGGCTGGATGGGGTAATCAATGGGCCTCAGTTTGACTAGCCTTAAAATAGGTAATGTATGATCAGTAACCCGATTAATAATACTAAGATTCGGTTGTTCCGAAAAGGGATTAATTTGAATGGAATAAAAGGCTTCAACCTCGTTGAAGCCTTTTTAAATTTAAGATTTTTACAATTCAGCTGATTGTTGCCAGATATTTATTCCGCCATCTTTTGCATACTGGTCGATTTGCCTTAATTCAGCATCGGTAAACTCAAGATTTTTTATTGCTCCGACACAATCTATTACCTGTTGGACTTTACTCGCACCAATCAAGGCAGAAGTTACTTTGCCTTTTTTCAATACCCAGGAGATTGCCATCTGTGCTAGGGTCTGGTTTCTGTTTGCGGCGATTTCATTTAATGCCCAGATGTTTTTTAAGTTTTCTTCTGAAAGGAAATTCTTATTTAAGGATTTATCCTGATTCGCACGACTATCCTGAGGGACCTCATTTAGATATTTATTCGTCAACATTCCTTGAGCAAGAGGAGAGAAGACAATTGAACCCAGTCCTAAATCTTCCAAAGTGTCCAATAATCCGTCCTCCTCAACCCATCTGTTTAACATGGAATAGCTAGGTTGATGAATAATAAATGGAGTACCCAGGGACTTTAGGATATCATAAGCCTCGTTTGTCCTTTGCGCATTATAGGAAGAAATACCAACATATAAAGCTTTTCCAGAGCGCACTATTTGGTCCAGGGCCATCATTGTCTCTTCCAATGGTGTATGAGGGTCGAAACGATGGGAATAGAAAATGTCAACATAATCCAATCCCAATCTTTTCAAGGATTGATCGCAACTAGCTATCAGGTATTTTCTGCTTCCCCATTCACCATATGGACCTGGCCACATTTGATAGCCAGCTTTGGAAGAAATGATCAATTCATCCCGAAGGCCGGCAAACTCTTCTTTTAAAATCTTTCCGAAAGCCATTTCAGCGCTTCCAGCTGGAGGGCCATAATTATTCGCAAGATCAAAGTGGTTTATCCCTAGGTCAAATGCTGTGGTACAGATCTCGACCTTTTTGCTGTGTGGCGTGTCATCTCCGAAATTATGCCATAATCCTAAGGAAATCGCCGGTAAATGTAAGCCGCTCTTACCACAGCGATTATAGATCATCTTATCATAACGATCACTTTTTGGTTTCCAGTCCATGGTTTTTATCAGTTTATTGCGTTGAGTTTTCGTTCCAAGGGATGATATTTCGAGAAGAATCGCCTTTAGAACAATACTAATTTAGCATTTATTGCTGGTTTTGAGCCTATAAAATGCCATTATCATGTTAAGGTTATTCTATCTTCTCTTTCCCTAAACATACAGACCATGATTTTTAATTTAAAGCAATTTTTCTGACTTTTAGGAATCACTAATGGTTAATAACATGAAGAAAATATTCTCAAAAAGCATGTTTATGCTCCTTTTTCTGGCATTTACTATCCAATCTTGTACTCAAAATAATCAGCAAGGGAAGACTAATGAGGCATTGTCAGACAGTACCGATGCGGTAACAAAAGATACAATTGGAGGAACTACGGATAAAAATCCGGGAAATCTTCAATTGTCAGATAAGAAAGTTAAATTTCTCTGGCGAGAAAAGAAATATAATGAGGAAGTGAAGGCAGATGTTAGCAGTATTGTTCTGAATGAAGATTACATCAAGACCATTTCAGATCCTGAAAAAGCTGTTTTAGGATTGATAGCAACCTTTGTCGGCAATGAATGTGCTTGGGATGGTGAAGCCAAGGAAGATAGGAGCAATCTAAAATGTAAGGTCCTCTGGGCTCTAGATCTTGGGTATCAATGTTCATCCAAGCAAATGGACTTTCTGAGGCAATGGTTTCGGGGAGAACCTAAGATCCTAGAGGAATTAAAAAACTGTCCTACAACACCTGATGGAGCAACTATTCAAGATACGTTTGATGAAATTAATCTAGAGGTAAAGGGCAATCAAATATTGGTTTCTTTTAAAGCTAATGGAATAAATCTGAGGGATGCAACATCATGGAACTGGACTGAGGACCATACCTATGAATTAAGAGGAGATGAGTTGTTTTTAATCAACAAAAATGTATCTGAGAAAAAACAGAGTAAGATTTCTGTTGGTGAAAACTAAAAGTAATAGAAAAGAGAAGCTCCCCGATGCATGGCGTATGGGGAGCTTAGCAAGTTCTCGGACCTTAAACCCAATGAGATCATAAAATTGGTTGAATTGGGAAAAGCTGCCGAATTAATCTTACTTAAAAAGTTTACGGTTTCCCAAATTGCCAACATGGTCGGCTTTTCTGAACAGTCCAATTTTTCCAGGGACTTTCATAAACATTTTGGTCTTCGTCCAAGTAATTTCACCAATAGAATGGGCAATAACTTTGTATCCTAAAAAAGGAAAAATACTTTGTGTATGTTTGTTATATCAACACAAAGCGTTATGAAAAACTTTCTGAATATTACCCTGTTACTCCTTTTTTCCATTTTAAGCAGTAATGCTTTTTCTCAGCAAATGGAAAAGAAGAGCAAGAAGTGGAAATTAGTCTGGCAAGACGAGTTCGATTATGAAGGGCTGCCGGACTCCACAAAATGGAGTTTTGATACCAAGGGGAATGCATATAACTGGGGTAACAATGAAGCACAGCATTATACTGATAAGGACTCGTCAAATGCGTATGTCAAGAATGGATTCTTGACCATTACAGCGAAGCGTGAGGAAATTGATAATAAGAAATATAGCTCAGCGAGATTGCGCTCCTTACATAAAGGGGATTGGAAGTATGGACGTTTTGTAATTAGAGCAAAGGTTCCTACCGGACGTGGTACTTGGCCTGCTATCTGGATGATGCCCTCAGCAGACACCTATGGAGGCTGGCCAAAGAGTGGTGAAATCGATATAATGGAATATGTAGGCTCACATCCTGATTCAGTCTTGGGAACCGTCCATACAGAAAGCTATAACCATGTCATTGGAACCCACAAAGGAAAATCCACCTTCCTGCCCGATGCTCATAAAAAGTTTCATACCTATGTTTTGGAATGGGATGCCAATGAAATTAAGGTCTTTGCTGATAAGAAACTCTATTTCACTTTTAAGAATGAAGGAAAAACAGCAGCTGAATGGCCATTTGACCAAAAATTTCACTTGCTACTCAATTTAGCTATAGGCGGGGGGCTTGGTGGGCAGAAAGGAATAGATGATAAGTTATTCCCACATCATTTTGTCATCGATTATGTCAGGGTTTATCAACGTTAGGTGAACCCAATAAAATAGGCCATGATAATTTTATATCATGGCTTTTTATTATATAAATAGTTCTAATTCAGCTTTGTGTACACCGTCAGGTGTAGTGTAGAAAGGTCTTCCTTCGACCACCACATTTTTTTGCGGATCAATTCCAAGAGCATGGTAAATGGATTGATGGATCCTTTCAATACGAATAGGTTTTTCAATCGTTTTGCAAGGCCTTTCATCTGCTGTTTTACCATAAACAAAACCTTTTTTGACACCTCCGCCGAACATGAGGATGGAACTCCCATCCGTAAAATGCCTGTGCATTCCATAATTCTTAATGTCGTTGATGATATCCGGCTGGTCAACTTGATGCAAAACCTCTGCACCTGGTCTTCCTTCCATCACCATGTCGCGACTGAATTCACTGGCAATTATCACCAAGGTACGGTCTAAATGTCCCGAACGATCCAAATCTTTCAATAATTGAGCGATTGGAGCGTCAATCAGTTTCTTCATGTCCTTGGCTCTGGTATGACCATTTTCATGGGTATCCCAGCCCATAAAAGGTTCATATTCACTGGTCACCGAAATAAAACGGGCACCTTGTTCCACCAATCTGCGAGCCATCAGGCAGCCTAATCCAAATTTACCCGTGTTATAGATATCGTACGTTTCTTTAGGCTCCTCAGATAGGTCGAAGGCCTTTGCCTCCGGAGATTTAAGCAGCCTGTAGGCCTGCTCCATGGACCGCCTGAAGGATTCCTTTTGGTAATCACTGCCAAGGTCTCCGATAGCGTTTTTCCCTAAGAGTTCATTGTACAATTGGTTGCGGCGTTCGAACCTACTGAATGACATGCCCGCGGGTGGTTTTACAGAATCTAGACCAGAAGAAGGATCCGGAATCATAAAAGGACCAAATTCACTGCCCAAAATTCCGGCCGTATGAAAAGCTTTTAGCTCCTCGGCTTCTCCTACGGTCATACGTTGCCCTATATTGATAAAGGGGGGTATTACGGGGTTTTTCGGCCCCAATTCCTGGGCGATCCAAGAACCTATATGTGGTGCAGCAACCGTTTGGGGTGGTTCATAGCAGGTATGCCAATGATATTGATGCCTAGAATGCAGGATATGACCTAAATCTGCAGCCATGTATGAACGTATCAGGGTTCCTTTATCCATCATGGCAGCAATTGACTCCAAGCCTTCAGAAAATTCAATTCCATCCAATGCAGTGGGGATAGATTTAAACGTACTCAATACCTTATTGGAGTCAAGGCCCTTTTCATATGGGGTATATCTCTTTGGGTCAAAAGTTTCGGTATGTGCCATTCCTCCTGCCATCCATAAAAGAATTACCGAATCAGCAGTTCCTGTCATATTGCCTGAACAGGAGGATAATAATGCAGAAAGGGGAGAGCCAGCAGCCAAAGCTGCCAAGGTCCCAACACCGGCAGTACGCAAAAAATCCCTTCTGTTATAATTCAGTTTCATGATCTATAGATTTATTATTCAATAAATTGAAATTCGGGAAGTAATACGATCGCCCAAAGTAGCTCCTGAACCGATCCCTCTTCCAGTTTTTTCTCAAATAGGGTATTGGCAATCTTGAGTTCATCGGTACTTGGCTTCCTACCTAAAGTTTGCCCGTAAATAGCTTGGATCAGTTCATTCGGGTCTTTATACTGTGCCACCCATTTCTTGGCGCCATGGATCAAGGTTTCGTTTAATTTTGTGCCATTTGTTAATTCCATGGCTTGTAATAAGGTCACATGGCCTTCACGCACGCTGATTACGTTTTCCCTGCTTGGTCGTCCTAAAGCCGTTAAGAATGGGTCGTTTTGGACCAAGGCCGCTCTTACAAAGCTGGAGGCATCCATGTAGGCTTTGGGATCAGCAAGCGGATTATATTTCAATGCTTCAACGGTATATACAGGTGAAACCAATGTGCTCAGGGCATCTGAAAATTGTTCAGCGGTGAGTTTCTTTTTTAAAATCCCTTTAAAGACAAAATCTGGAGCATTGATAGTACTTTGGTCTTCCAATCCTATGGAAGGTAATTGATAGGTTTTTGAAGTTGTGATGAGGTAGAGCAGCTTTTTGATGTCATAGCCTTCCTCGACAAAATTTACCGCCATCCAATCCAATAAATCGGCACTCCAAGGCTTCTTATCCATTTCATCCGTTGGCGAAACGATTCCTCTGCCCATTAATTGCGCCCAGATCCGATTCACTAAGGTCCGGTATATCCTGCCATTTTCGGGTTGGGTCAAGTATTGGCTCAATTCCTTGGACCTTTCTGCCACACTGCCTGTTTTGTTGATCGTTCCCAATTCCGGCCAGAGCATCCTTGTATCGGCCATTTTTCCGGTGGGAATATCACAGCGATTGATTTCTAACTGTTCTTCCGAAAATATATTGGCAAAGGCGTAGGCATCGTCTAACTTCCAATCACTGACAAAGCTGTCATGGCATGAAGCACATTTCAGGTTTACACCCAATAAGGCTTGCGAAACATTCTGGGCAGCCTGCATAGCAGTAGTTTGACTGCTGTTTACTGCACCTCTCCAAGCAATACCCTTAATAAAGCCCTTGGATTCCTCCGTAGGATCCAATAATTCCATGGCAAATTGTTTATAGGGCTTATTGGATTGCAAGGATTTAAATAACCAATCTGATATATTGAATCTTCCTCCAGTGATATAGCCTGTACCGGAATAGTCATTTCGCAATAGATCATTCCAGAAGGTAGTCCAATGGGTTGCATATTCCCGATCCTTGGAAAGAAGACTAGTGACCAGTTTTTCTCTTTTATCGGTATTGTCATCGGTGATGAAATTCTTGATTTCTTGATCCGTAGGTGGCAAGCCAATCAGATCGAAATAAACCCGACGGATATAGGTTCGATCGTCCACAGGTTTCTGCCATTGAATTCCTTTTTTCTCAAAGTAGGCATTCACCAGACGATCAATAGGGTTTTCCATTCCGGCAACTACTGGAGGCAATGCTGGTTTTCGAGGTGCTAATGGCGCATTCGGGAAGATTCCTTTGATATTATCTGGCCAAGGGGCTCCTTTGTCAATCCATAATTTGATAATGGCGATGTCCTTTTCACCTAAGGGTTTTCCTTTTCCCGGCATAGCTTCTTTATGGCCGGGAGGCAGAGAGACCCTGCGTAGCAACTCGCTATGTTCAGAATCCCCAGGTTGAATGACTATTCCCGATTCACCACCTTTAAAGACCATTTCTTTTTGGTCAAGACGTAGTTCACCTTCGGTTTTATCACTGCCGTGACATTGAAAACAATGGTGGGCAAATATCGTTCGGACAGCCAGGTTAAGATTGACCTGCTGTTCTGTGGTTAAACTATCGGAATCCGTGGAAAAGGAGGCAAAATCAAAATCCGCAGATGATACGCCGCCAGCAATTTCACCCAGGTTTTCATCTTGGGGAGCCCATGGAGTGCTGCTCAATAGATAATCTTGGCCATGGGTCAATGATCCTCCAAAATGTCCCGCCATAAAAATGCTTAAGACCGTTAAAAGGAGTGAGGTGCGATAAATAGGAATCAGGCTATTTTTACCTTGCTTTATGATCTGCAGGAGAACAATGGCCGTAATGGTTCCAAAAACGGCGGTACTGATGCCCGACCATTGATGCCATTCAAAGGTTTCTCCAGAATAACTGCCTGTATTGGCGAGAAATAAACCTAAGCCTGCGGCTACAACTGCAGAAATTGCTCCAATAAATATCAGCCAATTGGTTCCTGTCCGAAGGTTTGAATGAAAGGTGCGGAGTTTGGCCAGCTCCATAAAGCCAGCAACCAATATCAAGGCTACCGGAAAGTGGACCAGCATAGGATGGAGTCTTCCTAAAAATACCCATCCCCACCATGGATCCGCTTCAACCTTGTTTTTTTCGATAGTTTCAACAGCAACTTCTTGGGCCGATAAAACAAAAAACAAGAGCATGAAACCCACAACAAGGAATGCGGATTTATAGGAATAAAAAATCTTTTGACAATTCGGTTTATACATGATTGGTCCTTTATTGATGACCAGTGTTTAACTAAAGTTAATAAATAATTGGCAAGGACCATCCTGCACCATCATGGCATGAAATCTATGGAAATCAGTAATTAGCAGCTTTGTCCAACAGTTTGCTGGTTTATTTGTTATTTCTATAATCTAATTGTTACGAAGGTTCTATCGTGACCTCATTTTTATAAATCATAACACTATTACTATGTCAGAAAAAAAAGCAGAAAAAGATCCACAAATCATAGTTCAAATCCGTGAATTTTTAGATGGCCTCAACAATAGCGGGGGCGAACCATTGGAGACCCTTTCTCCAGAGGATGCCCGTCAAGTTTTGGTAGACGCCCAAAAGTCAGTGAAAGTTGATTATTCAGGTATATCGGAGTCTGAAAGAGAAATTACCCAAGATGGTATCACCGTCAATATACATATCGTAAAACCTGAGCAAAGCAAAGATCAAAAGCTGCCAGTTTTTATTTTTATTCATGGTGGTGGCTGGATATTGGGTGATTACCCTACCCATAAGCGTCTGGTTCGTGATTTGGTGATCAATTCTGGGGCCGCGGCCGTATTTGTGGACTACACACCTTCACCTGAAGCGAAATATCCTGTCGCCATCAATGAAATTTACGCAGCTACAAAATGGGTTTCCGAGAATGGCGATGAAATAGGGGTTGATGGTTCGAATTTAGCTATTGCAGGAAATAGTGTTGGCGGGAATATGACCGCAGTTACCTGTTTGATGGCAAAGGACAAAGGGGGACCAAAGATCAAGTTTCAATTGCTCTTATGGCCAGTGACAGACGCAGACTTTAACCGCGACTCTTGGAAAAAATATGCAGAAGGAAGATTCCTTACTTCCAATATGATGAAATGGATGTGGGATAATTACCTGCCGGATGAAAGCAAAAGGAAGGAATATTACGCCACACCTTTCAATGCCAGCATCGATGAATTAAAAGGATTACCTCCTGCATTGGTTCAATTGGCTGAAAATGACATTCTATATGATGAAGGCTTGGCCTATGCCAGAAAACTGGATGAAGCGGGTGTGCCTACAACCATCCAGACCTACAATGGCTTTATCCATGATTATGGCTTGTTAAATCCTTTGGATCATATTGAAGCCGTTAAATTTTCAACAGAACAGGCTGCCTTAGGTCTTAAGAAAGCTTTATTTGGTTAGTGGAATTTTTGGTGAAATTCAATATCTTGAATGAATCATTAACTGATTAATTATATGGATCTGAAAATTAGAAAAGAAGAGGAAAATGATTATCCATTCGTTTTTGATTTAATAGAGAAAGCATTCCATGAAGAAGCCATGAGCGATCATCAAGAACAGTATTTGGTAGATCGATTAAGGCAATCTGCTTCGTTTAGGGTAGAACTCTCCATCGTTGCGGAAAAGGAAGGGAAGATTGTAGGTTATGTCCTGTTAACAGAAATCAACATCATAAACAGCCAAAACCAAAGTTTTATTTCTTTGGCTTTGGCTCCTATTGCAGTATTGCCCGCTTATCAGGGACAAGGTATTGCTGGAGCATTGATGCATGCTGCCCATGAAAAAGCCAAAGAACTAGGATATGGTTCCATCGTTATTTTAGGGCATGCAGATTATTACCCTAGGTTTGGATATCGGCTGGCCAAAGAATTTGGAATTAGATTGCCTTTTGACGTACCTGATGAGAATTGCTTTGTAATTGAGCTAAGCGAGGGAACATTAAAGCATATAAATGGGACTGTGGTTTATCCAGCAGAATTTGGTTAAAAAAGGAGTTATTATTTTAACCTGGTTCGAGATTCATTCGAGACATATTCGAGAATAATTTTATCCAGTTCGAATTTTCCGAATGTGTCTCGAACGAGGTCAGAACCAAATTCAGATATTTCCATCAATTTTAAAAAATTCATATTATCAGTTTTGGATATACTAAAGCTCAGCCTAAATTATGGATAGAATCCCATAAATGTTTATTAAATTGAATGGACTAAAAACCATTAGGTTTTATCATTCAACAATTAAAACTTTTAATAAACTAGTTTAAGATGGAGCATTGGGAACTCGTACTGATCTTTCTGATGATTGCTTTTGTTTATTCGTCAGTTGGCTTTGGTGGAGGCTCAAGTTATTTGGCGGTTTTGGCCATGTACAGTTTGCCGTATCAGGAAATCAGGCTTACTGCGCTGATATGCAATGTAATCGTGGTTGTAGGTGGAGTGATCATTTATATCAGAAATAATCAAGTTGATTGGCGAAAAATTTTGCCATTAACATTGATCAGTGTTCCGATGGCCTATTTAGGAGCTATCATGAAATTAAGCCAAGAAACATTTTTTATGATTTTGGGAATTACTTTAGTGATAGCAGCAATTTTATTATGGCTCCAGACAGGGAATAGATTTGAAGTAGAGCGGACAGACCAGGGCAAGACAGGTGTAGTTCAAAACAGTATATTAGGAGGCGGAATAGGGTTTTTGTCTGGTTTGGTCGGAATTGGTGGAGGAATATTTTTATCACCCCTCCTCAATTTGATTAAATGGGATACCGCCAAGAAAATTGCGGCAACCTCAAGTGCTTTTATTTTGATAAATTCCATATCTGGAATTGCCGGTCAGTTCTCAAAACTATCAGTCGAGATGAACTTTTCAAGGATCGGAATTTTATGTCTTTCGGTATTGCTAGGAGGACAGTTAGGATCGAGGATGTCCATCAAATGGAATCCTTTGATTGTAAAAAGAATGACAGCAGTTCTTGTATTAATTGCTGGAATAAATGTTTTGATAAAATATTGGTAGCAGAAATAAAAATGAAGATTACAGTGCTGGGTTTTGGGATAGCAAAAGAAATTTTTGGCTCATCGGAGATTCACTTGGAAGTGAATGATGTGCTATATGTCAGAGGGTTAAGGGTTTTGTTAGAGGAAAAATACCCTCCATTGGCGAAACTTAAATCTTATATGCTTGCTATTAATGAGGAGTATGCAGAGGATACGCAGATAATTAACAGTGGAGATGAAATCGCATTGATTCCACCAGTAAGTGGAGGCTAAGATGGTAGAAATTAAGATATCAGCTGACGTACTTGATATTGTTCATTGTTTGGCAATTTCCAAGGATCTGGAGAGTGGCGGGGCTGCTTCATTTATTGGTTCTGTGCGAAACAATACCAAGGGGAAACCAGTCATTCGACTAGAATTTGAATGTTATGAAGCCATGGCGCTAAAAGAAATGCGAAAGATAGCCGAGGAAGCCATTTCCAGATTTGCAGTAAGGAACGTAGTTATCCAACATCGGGTCGGGATTTTATATCCTGGAGATGTTGCAGTGATCATTGTAGTCAACGATGGGCATCGGGATTCAGTTTTTGATGCTTGCCGATTCATTATAGATACCTTAAAAAAAACGGTGCCCATTTGGAAAAAGGAAGTCTTTGAAAATGGGGAAGAATGGGTATCTGCGCATCCTTAGGTAGCGGATATATTTAGTATATTTAATAGATAAGATTGTATGCTGATGAAGGAAGAAGCCTTGAAAAACAATTCCATAGAGAAACTTGATATCATAAAGGTCAAGGAAAACAGCAGTCATGCCATGACGGATGAAGTTTCGGTGGAGGAACCATTAGAAATCAAGGTTCGGTATGGGAATGATTATGAAAAGAAAATCAAGAATCTTTCTGTTACCATGCGGACTCCAGGAAATGATATGGAACTTGCTGCAGGGTTCTTGTTTACCGAAGGGATTATTTCTGAGCTTGGCCAAATCAAACACATTGAACATGCTAAAACCGATTGTTCCAGAAACAATGAGAACAGTATTGTTGTTGAACTTGTATCAGGGTTTACGCCGGAATTAATGAATGTGGATAGAAACTTTTATACGACCTCAAGTTGCGGGGTATGTGGAAAGGGTTCCATTGAGTCAATCCGGACGGTTAGTTCTTTTCAAGAGATGGAAAAGGAAGAGCTGAAAATCGATCTGGAGGTATTATACCAATTATCTGAAAAGCTTAGGGTCTTTCAGGATAATTTCAGTTCAACGGGAGGTATACATGCTTCTGGTATTTTCGACTTAGAAGCTAATCTATTAGGGCTTAGAGAAGATGTAGGTAGGCATAATGCTTTGGATAAACTGATTGGTTATTTCCTTTTGGAAAATCAATTGCCATTAAGGAATAGGATTTTGGTCTTGAGTGGTCGGGCCAGTTTTGAATTGGTTCAAAAAGCTGCGATGGCGGGTATTTCCTTTATTGCAGCTATTGGTGCACCATCCAGTCTTGCGATCAAGCTCGCTAAAGAGTTTGATGTTAGTTTGTTGGGTTTCCTAGGTAAAAATAGGTTTAATATCTATCATCAGGGAGCAAATTTGACTATTAATAATTTATCATGAAAATTAGGATAAAAGATAATTCTGTACGGATTCGTTTGACACAATCGGAAGTAAATGCACTATACCAAGATGGGAATATTTCAAGTAGGACGGAATTCTTGGAACAAGCATTTGTTTATGCTGTGGAAAGAGCGGATGTGCCGGAATTATCCGTAGAGTTTGTAGAAAATAAAATCACCTTGAAAATCCCTGCTAATCTGCTTGAACAAATGTATTCGACGGATGTCGTAGGATTTGAGGGCCTGACGGGAAAAGTAAAGTTGTTATTAGAAAAGGATTTTGTGTGTTTGGACAATACTTTGGAAGACCAAAGCGATAATTATCCAAACCCTAACATGAAGTGTTAACCCACTTGAAAATCACATGGCTATGGAAGAACGAGATAAAAAATTGATTGAGCAAGAAATTAAATCAGAACCAAGTGCGGAAAATCCCTTTAGGTTATTGGATTTAAAATTGACTCCAGTTGAGAAAAAAGCGGCTGGTATTCCGGCGGTTTTGGCAGTATTCAGTGATTTATTTGAGGAGAAAGCCGTAGTCCGTGCTGGTCGAGCCTTATTCAAGGTAAATCAGATGGAAGGTTTTGACTGTCCGAGCTGTGCCTGGCCTGATCCAGATGATGAACGTTCGGTGCTTGGTGAATACTGTGAGAATGGAGCAAAAGCAGTGGCAGAAGAAGCCACGAGTAAGCGTGTTACGCCACAGTTTTTTAAGGAAAATTCAGTTGCTGATCTAGCCAAATTGGATGATTACCAAATAGGGAAGATGGGCAGGTTAACCGATCCGATGTATTTACCAGAAGGGGCAACTCATTATCAACCCATCAGCTGGAATGATGCTTTTAAAAAGATTGCATCCCATTTAAATGCATTGGAATCACCCGATCAAGCAGCATTTTATACTTCTGGAAGAACGAGTAACGAGGCTTCCTTTGTCTACCAATTATTTGCCAAGGAATTCGGGACCAATAATATGCCTGACTGTTCCAATATGTGCCATGAAACTTCGGGTTCGGCCTTAAGACCTACTATCGGAATTGGAAAAGGGACAGTGACCTTAGAAGATTTTTATGATACAGATGTTATAGTCATCATCGGTCAAAACCCTGGGACGAATGCACCTCGAATGATGAGTGCCCTTGCCAAAGGGAAAAAGAATGGAGCTAAGATCATTGCCATCAATCCTTTACCTGAAGCCGGTCTGATGGGTTTTGTTGATCCGCAAAGTGTGCTTGGCGTTTTGGAAGGTGGTGTTAAGCTTGCTGATCTTTATTTACCTGTTAAGATCAATGGTGATATGGCTCTCCTAAAGGCCATCGAAATGCTCTTGATAGATTTTGAAAAGAAGAATCCAGGTTCGGTGTTTGATGAACAATTTATTGAAAATAAGACGGTTGGATTTAATGAGTTCCTGCAACAGTTCAATGATCTTGATCTGGATGAGCTAGCTAAAGAAGCTGCTGTCGACAAGGACCTGATCTATGAGGCCGCAGCAATGATTGCCTTCAAGAAACGCATTATTATCAGCTGGGGAATGGGGCTGACCCAACAACCTAATGGGGTAGATATGATTCGTGAGATCCTAAATATCCTGTTGTTGAAAGGAAGCATCGGTATTCCAGGAGCTGGTGTATGTCCGGTACGCGGACACAGTAATGTGCAAGGAAATAGGACCATGTTAATTGATGAAAAACCATCAAATGAACAGTTGGATAGAATTGAGAATTTCTATGGGTTTCAGGTACCTAGAAAACATGGCTATGATGTGGTGCGGGCCATTAAGGCTATGCATGAAGAAAAGATAAAATTTATGTTCTGCATGGGCGGGAATTTTCTATCCGCTACACCTGATACGACATATACGGCCAATGCCTTGCGTAAGCTTAATCTTTTGGTCTGTGTGTCCACCAAGCTCAATAGAGGGCATTTGGTGCATGGAAAAGAAGCCATTATATTGCCAACATATGGTCGAAGCGACAAAGATATAGTGAATGGAGAGCTTCAGATTATTTCTACTGAAAACTCTATGGGGGTTGTTCAACAGTCGAAAGGAATGTTGGATGCGGTCTCGGATAATCTGATCAATGAGACCCAGATCGTATGTAGAATGGCAATGGAGACTTTAGGAGATCGTTCCGTGGTAAATTGGAAAAGATATCATGACAGTTATGATGCGGTCAGGGATGATATAGAACAATGTATTCCGGGTTTTGATAATTACAATGTTCGCGTTCGTGAAAAAGGAGGTTTTTATTTACCTAATGAGGCACGCGATAAACAATATTTCTCGAAGAAATTAGAGGGTAAGGCGCCATTTACTTTAACCGAGGTTCCGGATAATACCTTGGCTGATGATGAGTATATGATGGCAACGACAAGGACCCATGATCAATTCAATACGACAATTTATGGATTAGATGATCGGTATCGTGGCATCAAAAATGAGCGAAGGGTTATTTTTATGAACCAGAAGGATATTGATAAGGCTGGTTTCAAAGCTGGAGATAAAGTGGATCTATATAATTTTGATGATGGAATAGAGCGTGTTTCACCATTATTCATTATTGTTTCCTATCAGGTTCCTGAAAAGAATACGGTAACCTATTTTCCAGAGACCAATGTGCTTGTTTCGGTAAATAATGTGGTTAAAGAGAGTAACATGCCAGCCTCGAAATATGTGAAAATCAAAGTTAAAAAGCATGATCCAACTGTTTTCAAAAAGGTTGATCAAATGTTGTATCAAGGTGCTATTCAAAGGCCTTAGTTGGAGAACATAATAAAAGGCAATAAATTGGACAGAAGCTAAGATTAAGCCTATCTTTGGCAAGTGAGATTCCAGCAAAATCCAAGTGCAAGAATGATTCCCTGTATTTGGAACGCTGATTTAATTCTGCTAAGATTTAAAATAATATGATTATTAGAAAGAAGGAGCATTGGTTCAAGATGCTTTTTGTTTGGCATGGTTCGGTATTACCTGCATTGGTGCCCAGACTATTGCTGCTTTTGGTCTTTTCTGTTTTGGTTGCCTATTTCCATGGAACCGTTCTGGATTTTAAAGTTCCCTTAAATCCAGCCCCATTGACTTTATTTGGTTTTGTTTTGGCCCTTTTTCTGGGATTCCGAAACAATGCCAGCTATGAACGTTTTTGGGAAGGCCGAAAATTATGGGGAGCCTTGTTAAATACTTCACGTTCTTTGGCTAGGCAGATTTTGACCTTAAATAATGGCGAGAAAAACAAGACTTTCGTGGTTGGATTTATCCGTTTGATCAGTGCTTTTGTCTTTGCTTTGAAGCATCAACTTCGAGGGACCGATCCAAGAGAGGATATGGAGAAAAGGTTAGATCCAAAAAGCTTGGAGCTTGTCATGTCCAGTAATTATAAGCCAGTCAGCATAATGCGGATCATGGCTGAGCAACTGCAGCAAGCAAAGTTGGAAGGGAGGATGGATTCTATTCAACAGGCAAGAATGGATGAGAACCTCGATAAGCTTTCTGATATTCTAGGGGGCTGTGAGCGGATTATCTCGACACCTTTGCCCTATAGTTACAGCGTCTTACTTCACCGGACGGTTTATATTTATTGCGCCATGTTACCATTTGGCTTAGTGGACTCATTGGGATGGTTTATGCCATTAATCGTGGTATTTATTGCCTATACTTTTGTGGCATTTGAGGCCATAGCCGATGAAATTGAAGAACCATTTGGTGCGGAAGCGAATGATTTGGCACTCAATAACATGAGTGAAATGATCGAAGAGACCATTGAGGAGCTTGTTGGGCTACCGAATACAAGGAAACCAAAACCGTATCAAGAAATTATTGACTAACTACAAGTCTAATTGACCGTTTTTTAGGGAGTAAACTTTTAAGTCTGGAAAAGCTTTCTTGATTATACGGGCAGCTATTTTACTTCTTTTTCCGGACATACAATACAGAATCACCTTAGAATCGATAGCTGCAAATTCCTTTAGGTGTTGATGCAAATCATTCAATGGAAGGTTTTTGCCACCAATATTAAATTCTTCGTGCTCATCTGGTTCTCTTACATCGAACAGGACGAATTTTTCGGGATGGAGGTTATATTCTTCTAAAGTAATGGTTGGATTGCTTTCCGGTAAAGCCTTGATCTGAATATTCGATTTTTTTAGTTTAATGATCCTTGATCTGCCTGTTGATGTATCCATGATCCATAATTTTCCAGCCAGAATATCCGGCATACCAGTAAGGTATTTTATGGCTTCATTGGCTTGCATACAACCAACAATTCCAGCTAAGCTGGGGATGACACCGCCTTCTCTACAATTTGGCACCACTGTGTTTTCAATATCATGGTAAACATCCCTGTAATTCGTGGAATAGGTTCCATCCTGAAGTTTAACATTCCATATACTTACTTGACCTTCATATTGGTAAATTGCAGCATAAACCAATGGTTTGCCAGCTAATACACAAGCGTCATTGATGAGGCATTTGCTTTCTAGGTTATCGGTTCCTTCCAAGATCAAGTCGTATTCTTTGATGAGGTCCATGATATTATTGGAGGTCAAGCGGATTGGGTAGGAGATAATATTGATCTCAGGGTTCTGCAATTTAAGTCGCTCTGATGCAACTTCTACTTTCCAATTATCGATATCTTGTGGTCCATATAAGACCTGCCGGTGTAGATTGGATAGCGAAATGATATCATCATCAACCAATCCTAAGGTTCCAATACCGGAGGCAGCAAGATATTGGGCTGCAGGGCAACCCAAACCACCCATTCCGACAATAAGGACTTTGGCATTTTGGAGCAATTGCTGCCCTGTATTACCAAATCCTGGTAAAGCTATTTGACATTGATATCTTTCGAAATTAGGTTCCATCTATAGTTTTTTTTTGTTCTTGAAGCGCTTTGTCAGCTATTTCTGCATCCTCAGGACTGTTCACATTCATTAAAGCATCAGGATTGATAGGGTCTAAGATCAAGCAATCCGAATGGATCAGGACTTTCCTAGGGCAGGTAATGCCATTTGCTAGAAAGCTCAACAGTAAGGGATAGCTTTTTGGCTCCCAGATACTTATCAAAGGTTCTGGAAGACCGTCAAATGGGCTTTTATAGGTTGTCGCTAATTTATTAGAGTCGCGTGATTGCATTAGCTTGGTTAGGGAGTCTTTGTCCAACAAAGGCAGGTCACAAGCTACAACCAGCCAAGCTTTGTCGCGATGGGCATGAAATGCTGAAAGGATACCGCCAAAGGGGCCCATATTGAGGAAAGTATCTGTCAATGCCTGGTAATTTGGGTCAAAGTCTTGGGTTTGATCTTGACGGCAGGAAATAAAGACCTGATCACAGAATCCTGCTAGCAGATCAGCAGCATAGTATCTTTGTTCCTTGCCATGCCAATGGATTAGATCTTTTGGTTTTCCCATTCTACGGCTTTTCCCTCCTGCGAGGACCAGACCGTAGATTTCAGCTTCCTTATTCTGACCTTTTGAAGTCATTTTTTCCTCCTGTTTTTTCAATCAGTTTAATTTCTCGAATGATAATATCATGGCTGAGGGCTTTGCACATATCATAAATGGTCAATGCAGCAATGGAAACCGCAGTCATTGCCTCCATTTCAACCCCAGTTTTTGCTTCTACCTCTGCTATGGCATATATGTCAAGAAAGTTACCGTTGAATTTTATTTCAACTTCACAATTCTCCAGACCAATGGGATGACATAATGGAATAAGTTCTCCAGTCTTTTTAGCAGCCATAATTCCCGCAATAATAGCGGTGTGGATAATGGAACCTTTAGCGGTATTGAAGTTCTCTTCGGTCAGTTTCTGCATAACTAATGGAGGAAGTTCAATGCTTGCTTTGGCCGTCGCACGTCTTTGAGATATCTTTTTATCCATGACATTGACGATGCTGGGTTGTTGGTTTTTATTGATATGCGAAAAATCGGTCATTCTATACTATTTATAGGTCCATACTTGATAAACTTCACCCTTATTAAAACTGTTTTTTTCTAAGGGAAGTTCTATAAAGGCATTAGTTTCGGCGAGATGTGAAAAGTCTCCAGAACCATTGCTGTCCACGGATTCTGCCGTTAACTGTCCCAAATTATTCACTTTCAGTTTTACCTGAGCAAAATATTGTAATGCAATTGAAAACTGAATGTCATTTTGTAAGATAGCAAACTGTGGAGTAGATACTTCTATATTCAATGAAGCCTCCAACCAGGGAATCAAATAGCGATTAAGGCACATAAATACAGAAACTGGATTGCCTGGGAATGCAAATAGCAGTTTATCGTTTTTATCCTTTCCGAACCAAAAAGGTTTACCAGGTCGCTGTTTGATTTTGTGGAAGAGTTGTGTTACGCCTAATGCGGAGCAAACTTTTGGTAGAAAATCATATTTTCCCATCGAAACGCCACCAGTCATGACCAGTACATCGTAATGAACGAGGTACTCAGCAAGTTTTGCTTTGATTTCATCGAAATGATCGTTGAGATGGTATGCATCTGCCGAAATCTGATATGTCTTCAATGCAGATTGTATACTGATGCCATTGGACCGTCTCAATTGATATGGGCTTGGAACTGAATCAATGGATACCATTTCGTCACCAGTAGAAATAATGGCGATTCTGGGTAGTTTTTTTACCAAGACTTCAGTTTTTCCGATAGATGCAGCAATTCCCATAATAGCTGCTTCAATAATTTTTCCGGCTTGCACAAGGACTTCACCTTGTGCTTTATCCTTAGCCTTTACATGGATATTTTGTCCTTTTTTAACTTCAATATTGATGACTGCATAGCCATTCTCAATGCTTATATCTTCATAACGGATAATACTGTCCATTGAAGGGTCTAGGGCTGCTCCCGTCATGATCTCAATACAGGAGTCTATGGATGCAATCGAAATAGGATGTTCTCCAGCAGCTTGAACAGCTTGGATTTTAAACTTCTGAACTCCAGCAGAGAAAGCTTTAGTATTGATTGCTATTCCATCAACCGTTGCTCGGTCAAATGGAGGTAAATCGCGATCCGCAGTCAGGTCTTCAGCGAGTACCCTTCCTAAAGCATCCAGTAGAAGGATCGATTCTACTCCAAAATCCCTTTTTTCAGAAAGGATAATCTGTTCAGCTTGCGCAACGGTAATCATTTCCATTTTATCCTCCAATTGTTGCCATTGATTGATGAATAGTATTGGGATCTAAACTAATTTTTTCAGCTTCCCAACCATCTTTAGGTTTATGCTGTACACTTTGTATGATTAATTCTTTTAGTTCCATATCTGTTTTTCCCAATCGCATTTCATCTTTTAAGTTTATTCCCCCACCTTCATATAGACAGGTTTTCAGAACCCCTAATGGGCTAATGCGTCCTCGGTTGCAATCCCCGCAGAAGCTACGGGAATAAGCTGCTATGATTCCAAATTCCCCTTTAAATCCAGGTATTTTATAATTGTAGGAGGTGGAACTTATTGGGTCTTGTAGTTTATTTATTTCTTCAAAGTGTTCTTGGATATGCTGGTATATATTATGCTGGTTCCATTTTAGGGAAATCTCTTTATTATCACCATTGAAAGGCATTTCTTCAATGAATCTGACAGCAATTGGGAGGGTCTTGCCCAGGTTGACCAATGGAATGATGTCTTCAATATTTTGACCGTCCATTACAACGCAATTGATCTTTACTTGAATATTGTTCGAGAGCAGGCTTTCCATGGTTTTCATGACCTGCCAAAATTCATTTCTACGGGTAATTTTGAAGAATCTATTCTCGTCTAAGGTATCTATGCTAAGGTTGACAGATTTGATTCCAGCAGCTTTTAGCTGCGGAATAAAAGGTTCGGTCAAGATACCATTGGTTGTGATGCTTAATTCGTTGAGCTTGTTAATTTGGGAAATTCTATGGATCAGTTCCATGCAGTTTTTCCTTACAAAAGGTTCACCACCGGTAATACGGATCTTATCTACGCCAAGTTGAGTGAAGATGTTGCAAATTCTGATTATTTCATCATCTGTCATCAATTCACTTTGCTTGATCCAGGGAAGGCCATTTTCGGGCATACAGTAGGTGCAACGTAGATTACATCGGTCAACAACAGCAAGCCGTAAATAATTAATAGTTCGCCCAAATTTATCCTTCAACATATCCTTCATAGATGTCCTCTACCAAATATACTTAATGTTTTAATAGGAATTAAGGCAATTTGGGGACAGATTGTGGGAATAAATATCCTATGGTTAATTTTATTTATTAAAAAGTGTGTACAATGGAATATCTACCAATACGGAAACATTGAATCTGGAGACAGAAATATGCTCTTCCGTGATAGCAGCTTCTCCATTGCCGATCTTTATGGTTCTTAGGCTTGGTATATAATTATAATGTACCCCAAAGGTTAGGGGAGAAGATTTATGATTAATATAGAACCCTACACCTGGAGCAAGGAAATGTTCAAATTTTAGGTTTGAATAAAAAGTAGTGTCATTGTTCAAACGAACATTTACTAACGTTCCTAGATCAATAATGCTCGCAAAGAAAGTGATGTAATTTTTAAAACTGACCGATACGCCGATGGGAGCTGCAAGTCCAATATTGGTTTTTGTTTGATTTTCAGAACCATATGCAACCTCTTTTCCTGCTGTTAATCCGACATATCCATTCAAACTGATGTTAAAATTGCTATTTCTTTTGATGGAGCTGCCTCCAATAGGTAGGGCATAGGCTTCCAATAGTTTTTCCATGTCTTTATCTGCTTCGACTTCCGCAAGTTGAACCATAAAGATCAATGATCTTCTATAGGTATTTTCTTTATCGACAGGTAGGAAATCTCTCATTTGGCTTAAAATGCTCACCAGTGCTTTTTGATAATCTCGTCGCACCAAGGAGGAAGCGAAGTCCTGATAATTTGAGAAGAAGGCGAGATATTCTTTGTTTAAATTGAAAACACGTTCTGCAGTGCCTGATTTCAAGAATGTTGAAAATGAGGATTGGAGCATACCTAATAGTGTCAGACCCTGTTCGGTATTGAGGTAATAATTGTTTTTGGCAATAAACTGGCTTGCGGCATTTAGCTCATCAAAATAGAACAGTAATTGTTTTATTGAGTTCTCAAATTGGTTGATGTCATAATTGTTGGAATAGGGTTTAAATTGTTCATTTAGCAGGCCGATAAAATATCTTTTTGTTTTATTGTTGGGGTCAGAGAAATTAAGTCGATTGATGTTGATCCAAGTACTTGTACCTCCAACTGTATCTCGCAAGGCTTCGGATAATAGGTGGTTTATGGCGACTGCTTTAGCAATTTCCTGATCATGGTAGATTTCACTGTTCAATTTTTGAAATATACCTGGGAGTGAAATTCCAGTACCTAAGTCAGCGTGAAGATTGGCAGCAATTTTTAGGATGTCCGCACCTTGAGGAGGGATTCTTGGAAAAACCCGATATGCTTCACTGGCCAGTCTTTTATGGATATTACCCAGGTCATTATCCACCACCTGTCTTAGGAATATCAAATCTGCACTGTAATAACTTTTTTGACCATATAACCTTTTGGTTTCTTGGTAAGTTTCAGGGAGTAAGGCATCGAATATTTCCTCTTCTTTATCTGTGATCCGTTCAAATAGTTTATTTAAACCATAATAAATGACTTCCTGTTTGAATCGATTCGCCATAAATGTAGAAAGACCATTGATTACCGCTGCTTCCCAACCAAATCCTGGAGCTGTACTTAACGCAATAGCTTTAAGATCTAAATCCTTAGCTTTCCCTGGCACATCAGTATCCTCATCAATATCGGTGAAAGCTTTAGAAGAATCCTGAGAAATCGCTTGGTCCACGGAAGGTATAATCTTTATGGCATTTAGTAAATCCTGCAGGAATGGGTTTTGTATTTGATCGGCGTTTCTTTCATTGATATTATACCTTTCTAAGACCGTCTTTATTTCCTCAGAAAAGGAGCGTAAGTTTTCAACTTGTTTAGTTTTGACCAGATTTTCCAATTTGGCGAGATATACTGCATCAGCATAAGTGGGTTGAATATTGGGTTTCACTGGATGCTGTCCTAATGAAAGTATTGGAATGATGAAGAAAAGATAGAGAAGGCTTTTCATAACAAAGAATAATTAGGTGTCGGCAATATTTGATTGCCATTAGTGTAATAGAAAGTAATAACTGATTGCAGGTTTGCTTTACGCAGAATGAATTTTAACCTATTCTAAATTACAGTAATAAATAATGGATGGAAATACCTATTGGTAGGTATTTTTAGGAAATGTCTATGGATTATCCAGCCATTAATGTATAGAGGAATCTACCTAATCCGCCAAAAATAAGAGCTAGACAAAATGATACTATTCCAAGTATGTTTTTATTTTTTTCGATAAGTTTAAGATCGGACTCTTGGTATCCATTGAAGCGCTTGGCTATTTCTACCCCAACAGTACCATCATAAAAGCCAACCATGCCGGATAAAAAAAGTACGGTATTGGCAGAAGCAAACCTGGATAAAAAAAAGCCACTTAGAAAATAGATAGCAAATGAAAAGATGATGAAATAAGCGTAATTGAATTTGAATCTGAAAGCGATAATTGAACCTAAGGTATCAATGATAGATACAGCAAGCAGGGCAAGCACAAAGATGATTACGATTTGGGTACTCATTTTATCAGTTTTGATAATTATAAAACTAAGAAAATCTAAAATGTTATAAAAAGGTTATGAAGAATATTCTAGGCTATAATTGATTTGAGAATATATTTCTTTATAAAATAAGAAAGCAAACAGACCATTTGGCCTGTTTGCTTCTTTGAAACTTTGTTTATTACTATGAGAAGCCTATCCTAGATAGGTTGAATCATACATTGTTTTATCTCCAGATCAGATTTGCACTGCAAGGCACGCCTGCATAATCGGCATCAGGTTGTTTCAGCCAAATTGCTCCACTATCCTTTTTCTCCAGATCATACATTTTTCCATCGGCAGGGATGATTACGATGTATCCATATTTTCCACCGACAGATGCAACCCATGAGCCATCAGCATAGTCATGGTCGCTCCAAGGAGTTCCTCCTTTACTCGCTCCTGTAAAGGCTATGTATTTTCCATCAGGGGAGAAGGTAGGCCGGTGTTCGCCATCGTAGCTGATCACCTCTGATAATTCACTGGTCGTGATCTGCTTCATGTCGCTTCCATCTATATCACACATCCATAGGTGTCTATCCTTACGGAATGCCAGTTTTGTACCTTGCGGATTGACAGTAACAGAACTAATTCCACTTTGGGTAAAGACATTCGGAGCGGTCTTAAAACCATCTGCCGCAGAACTCTTATAAACCGAATTGCCAATCCTGAAAAAGACGGTATTGTCTGCAGTCCAGACAGGAATGCCATAATTCAAGAAACTTACCCCCTTCACATACCAGGAATTTATAAAATTGCCGTTTGCCGCGTCAATGATGGTTATTGGCATATCCGCAAAATGTTGAGCATCTAATACGAGGTATTTTTCATTTGGGGAGATATGGGCATCGGTAATTTCAATATCATCTGCTTCATAGGTGATATCAAAAACATTTTTTCCGTCCTGTAGGGAACTGTAATCCATTTTTGCACCTTTATCCCGAAGGACAAATCTTCTTTCCGTAAAATTAAAGGCACCTTCAACATCCATGGTCAGCAGGGTCTTTTTATTGTCCCAACTAATGTCATAACTATCATACCTAGAATTTCCTGGGCCGATTCCTATCCATTTGTCATTATATTTTCCTGATCCAAAATCCATGTAGCCCACTTCACCTGCAAAATACCAATATATGCTTCCCGGCAGGTTTTTTATTGCTTTGCTATCGCTTCCCATGATGTCATCTTTGCTACAAGCAGTTAAAGAAAGGATAATGGCAATGATGAAAGGGAAGATTGTTTTTATTGTTTTTATAAGCATGGGTCGTCCTTTATTTCGTGTAAACCTGATTGATTTTGCAATTTTCAAAAGCTTAATACAAAGTTAAATCCAGACCATTTTTATAGCAATACTATAAATTGACTAAAACCTTCTACTGGTTTTCCAGTAGTTTTAATTATTAGCGTAACATTTTTGATAAAATCCATGTATCTTAATGCATACTTATGCCTTTCGTTCGCGTTCATATTGCCGTCTTATTTTTGATTCTGCTACATCTTATGGCGAGTGGACAGGAACTTCCTGCATTACAGTCGAATCTCGAGCAGGCCAAAACCAAGGAAGAGAAATTTACTGCTTTGGTAAAACTTTCCGATTACTGGTCTTATCGCGATACAGCAAAAGCTTTTGAGACGCTTAGGCAAGCCCAGCCTTTGGTCGAAGGGAAAGATTACCTGCGAGGAATCTATTTGTTTTATGAAGCTGGGATTTACTATGGCTATGACAATCCAAAAAGTCAGAAGCTCTACATGGAGGCTGAAAAATTCCTCAAGGATATAGATAAGCCTGCTGCTTACGGCTATCGGGCAAGATTGTGGCATAATTACGGTTCGCTAGAGCAGCAGGCAGATAACGATAAATCATTTTTGGACATCACTTTGACCTATTGTATCCCTCTTGCCATAAAATCGGGGGATAATGATCTGTTATTGAGTTATTTTACAGATGTAGGGATGGTATTCTATAACAATAAAGAATACCAGAAGGCTTTAGATTATTTTGAAAAGGCAGTCTCATTGGTTCGGACGCCTGAACAGGAGTCAGGAAACCTATTATTTACCTATCTCAATATGTTTGATTTATTCTACGCGATGGGGGAAATAGAAAAGGGAGACCGTGTTTTGGGTAAAGCAGAGAAATTATTGAATAAGTTGGAGGACAAGAAACTAGCTGCTGCATATTACAAGAATAAGTCGAGGTCCTTGATTCAGCAGAAAAATTATCTGGAGGCCTTGAAAAGTATCGAGAAAGGATTGGAATGGGCTCAGGAATATAATTCCTATTGGGATTTCTATTATTTAAAGTATGAAAAGGTTGTTGTATATAATTTGATTGAAAATTATCAAGCCGCGAAGGTTGAGCTCGAAGAATTATTGCGCGATCCAAGAGGATCAGCCATGACCAAGAACCGATTAGGTCTGATGAGTGACCTTGCGGAAATGGAGGCGAAATTAGGGAATATGGGGGCTGCATATCAAATTATCAGAAAGCATAAACAGCTGAGTGATAGCTTGGGTTCATTGGATTTTAAAAAGCAAATGGCGGAGCTGGAAACTCGTTATCGGACAAAGGAAAAGGAGCAGGAGATCGTTCTGCTCGAAAACCGCAATATCCTGAACAGGGCAATCTTACTGGGAGGGATCCTGTTGACCAGTATTTTTGGCCTCTGGGTCTGGTATGCCTGGAATGCTCGGAAAAAACGGAATATGAAGGATACCCTTTTACTCAAACAACAGCGTGAAATCGATGTGGCAAAGGCATTGGTCGATGGGGAAGAGCAAGAACGAAAACGCTTGGCCAGAGAACTTCATGATGGACTTTTAGGTAGGGTAACGGGATTGAAAATGAATGTGGAACGGATTGCTAGGGATTCGGAACAAAATGACCTACCCACTGTAGTCAATGAGTTGGAGACTGTCATCACCGATTTGCGGCAGACGGCCCAAAATTTAGAGCCTTCGGTATTGAAAAGGAATGGATTGGATGAAGCGATTAGACATTTTTGTCAATCCATGCAATCCGGCAGTAGCCCAATTTCCTATTATGGACAGGGTTTGGAGGGAATAAAGGACAAGAATATTCAACTCTCTATTTATAGGATTGTACAGGAATTGGTCACCAATGCGGTCCGACATGCGCAGGCAACAAAAATATTGCTGCAATGTTCAGTAGAAAATGGTTTCCTGATGATTGAAGCGGAAGACAATGGAAAGGGTTTTAACCCTGAAAGTATACAGCGAAATATGGGTTTGGATAATCTGGAATCCCGATTGAAGAGCATAGGAGGGACATTGAAGATTGATTCCCAACCTGGAGAAGGAACACATATAATAATTGAATGTCAATTGTAAATTATGATTAGAACTGTTATTTGCGATGATCATCCCTTGATTACCCAAGGATTAACAAGTTATCTTGCCGCACACGATACTATTGAAATAATAGGCTCTACATCCTCAGCTAAAGAACTTCGGGATATCATCTCGAAAGTGGAGGCTGATGTACTACTGTTAGATATTCAATTGCCGGATGGGAATGGTATTGATCTTTGTGTTGAATTGAAGCAGGAGCATCCCGATTTACAGATCTTGGCCCTGAGCAATCTGGATGATAGGAACATCATTTTGAGGATGTTAAATGGCGGTGCATCAGGCTATTTGCTTAAGAGTGCGGCAATGGACGAAATCGTTAAGGCGATAAACCATATTTATGAAGGTGGTGTTTACCTGGATTTGAATGCGCAAAAAAGTTTGGGGAGTTCGAAGGTAAACCTATCCGAGGAATTTCCACCCATTACCCGACGAGAAAAGGAGGTGATAAAATACCTTTCTGAAGGTTTGAGTTCAGTGCAGATTGCTGAAATTATGTTTGTCAGTCCATTTACGGTAGACACCCATCGCAGGAATCTGATGCAAAAATTCAATGTTAACAAAACCGTTAATCTCCTGCAGAAGATAAAGGATTTGGGATTGGATGAATGATTTTTATTGGAGAACTTGGCTTGGATTATGGAAAAAACCAGGTGGAATGTTTGTAGTAGGCTGAATCGTCATTCGGATAACCCCTAGGGGGGGAAATCTTTTTCAAATAATCCTCTTTACCGGCATACAAAAAAAGAAAAATAGTTCTCTCATCTTACGATTCGAGATGACAAGGATTCTTAAAAAAATAAAAAATAGATTCTTCGCTGCGCTCTGAATCTCTCTTTTACACATTTCTAATTCTGAACGAATCGTGAAAAAGAAATGAATTTGCAATAATTATTTTTCTGGAAAACATTTTTGGAAACCTAATGTTTTGATTATAAAATTTAATCACAGAATTATTAAAATTTCTTTTCGATTTAAACATTATGTCAATTCCATCTGTTCAAAGAAGCCAAATCGGCACTTACAAATCCGTAGAAATAGAATTAGTTACTTGGGATGCCTCCATGGCTGAGGTTAATTTAAGTTGTGCCTGTTTATTTACCCACGAAATAAACCAAAAGGAACCTGTAGGCGGGCTGTTGCATCTTAATGATGCCATGGACGGATTACTGTTTACTTTAAGGGATCAGAAGGTCTTTACCGGAAATTATCTGGATACCTTATTGATTGACCAAAGCCTTGGGAAGATCAAATCTGAAAGATTGCTCATAATTGGTTTGGGAAGACCGGAAGATTGGTCTGGACAGACGAGTGCCGATGCGGTGAGTGTTGCTACTAGGTTAGCTTATCAACTAAATATGGAAAGTGTAGCGATTGCACCGAGTATATTGGATAGTGGTATTGAGCCCGATGGAGATTTTTCCTTGCAGATGCTTTCCGCTTTAAAGGAACGTATCGATAGGCAAGAACAATTTCACCAACTCGGTTTGGTCAAAGCTCCTTCCATCAAGAAATGGTTTTTTGATGCAGGATATACGGATTTTGATGTTAAGGCGGATAAATTCAGAGGGAATTTTCAAAAGTTAATCAACAATAATTAGATCGTATATGTCCAAGAAAATACTCAAGGCCGAAGAATTGCACATCACAGATGCAGCAGGTGTTTCTAGATTGATCATCTCGGTTGAAAATGGTTTTCCTTCCATAAAACTCCAGAATCCTAATCCTGATTTCCCATCTGCAGTGCTAGAACTGGACAGCAAAGGAACCCATATCAAATTTAGCCATCCGAAAGGAAACAGCAGTTATTTCTTTTTGAATAATGAAGGGGGCTCTGGTTTGGTCATGATCAATGAAAAAGGCGAAAGAACCTATGAGAAGATTGTTGATGATAAAGGATAGGTATTGGGACAATTTGTTTTTGGTAACTAAAAACAGGTGTTTTATTATACCGGTTTGCAGGTATTGAATTTTATTTCTTCGGGTGATAATTTTGATGTATTCAATCAAACTTTCTTCCGAACCAGAAGATTTAATTATTCAATATGAAAAGAGATAAAAATTTAAAAGCTATTTTTTCCATTTGCTTGATGTTTGTGGGCATGACTATGTTGTTTACTAGCTGTTCCAAGGATGAAAAGGAGCCAGAAACTGGTTCAGGCAGTATTGACGAAGTGATCGGAACCTTCAAAGGAACCATTGATATCGTAGGTGGAGAGAAAAAATTTAATGAACTCCTAGAAATTAGCAAAGTAAGTGACAATAAGGTCAAGGTTACTGTAAAAAACAGCAGCTTAAAACTTCCAGTAAAAGAAGTTCAGGTGTACAATAATTCCGGTAGAGGGATATTGACTGAAAGCTCAGAACCTCAGGGAATATTAGTCTATTCCAATTCTAACAAAGCGTTGTCTTTTGTATCAAAGGTAACTGCTGAAGGAGAGGAAATGTACAGTTTCGAGGGATCAAAACAATAAAGACTATTGACCTTAACTTTTCCATATTAAGGCAAAAAATGCGAAGTGAAAACTTCGCATTTTTATCAAATAATAGATATGGATATATAAATAAAGCTGCACTAAATCTCATGGATCTTTTTCATGACTCTCTCCGTAAAAGGATTGCAATAGCAGAGATTAAATTCAAATAGTTCCTCTGGCGAATAAGTTTTTTCGATTTCAGTCCTGAGCATAGCCTTTGCACGATTTAAACGCACTTTTACATTCGCTTCACTGATGTCAAGTAGGGAAGAGGTTTCTGCTACATTCAACCCATTGATTTCACGTAGGGAGAAAACCATCCTGTAGTCCTCAGGAATCCTCAATAGGGACGCTTCGATAATTTTCCCCAGTTCATGGCTAAAGATCTCCTTTTGCGCATCGTTGTTTGAGTTGAACATAGGCATTTCATTTTCGTTGATAATCTCATTGACAGTTTCTTTCTTGAAACTGAACTTATTTTTCTTCCTGTAGCAATTGTTGAGCATGATCCTGATGATCCAAGTCTTGAAGCTTGAACCTTGCTTAAATTGAGCCAAGCACTTAAAGGCATCAATATAAGTGTCCTGCATCAGGTCTTGGGTATCTTCATGGTTGTAGTTATACGATCGTCCAATTTTATATAGGTAGGTATTAAACCGCCTTACAATAATTTCATAAAGCGGTTTGTCGCCATCTAAGACCCGATCGATGATTTCAACCTCTGTTAATTGTTCAAATTGTTCTTTTATCATTGTCCTACGATTTTTGCCAATCTAGCCATGGATAATGCCGCAATGGCCATCACCAAATCCCGAACTGCAACATCTACATAGTTAAATCCGGCCAATAAGGAAAGGGCGATCAACGTAAGCCAAGCCGAAACGATAAATCCTCCTAATTCTGGTTTCTTGAATACGATTAAACCAGCTACTATTTCAATTAACCCCACAATCTTCATAAACAAGGCTGCAGAAAAGGGGAGGAGGTCAGCAATCGATGGGTTGACATACTGTTCCCAATTTGTAAGTAAGTTAGTGAATTTGTCAGCTCCCGCCACTATGGGGACCACGACAAAGACATATTTCAATAAATTGTATGTTGAATTCAGGGTGTGATTTTTGATAGTATTTTCCATGTTTTTACCTTTTTAATTCGTTTGTATTTATTTAGGGTAAATGACATCGAGAAAGGTTACAAGGAATTTTGAAATATTTGAAAAAAGCCCCTTTAATAGGCTGTAAATCTTTCTTCTGAGCTAAGTTTTATTTTATAAATCCTTAATATCGTTTGATGGAATTCAGCTTCCTGTCTTGGAAATAATGACATCATTGCCGTAAAGAATGTAATGGCCTCCTGAAGCATAACTTCCAGAAATTGGTCTGCCTTCATATTGATCGATTTATCATCTATTACCATCCGAATCCTGTCCTTAACGATTTTAATGGAAACCGGCAGCGGCTGGCTCGGAAATGAAAAATTGCTTTCATCCTGTATGATCACCTCCTCCAGGGAATTGATTAAGTAATGCCAAAGATCTACAATATCGTCCCAGAAAGTGAAATCCATAATTGTCTCCCCATTGAATTTCATATACAGAACACCATCTATATAATCTCGGTCTAACTTGTCAGGGTCTAGCTGGGAAATATCTTTAATTGGGATAAATCGGGAGGTATCTATCTTGTTGATATCGCGGATGCTGTATTTCTTTTCTTTTAAGATGAAAGTGGTTAGTTCTAGATTTTCCATTATTCAGGTGTTCACCGTTAAGTTTATTGTAAAGTTAAATCTAAATATTAGTTGTTCTTTATTCGTGAATTATTTCATTATTTAATAGAGAGGGAATTCTTGCCATAGGACAAGTATTTCTCTTTCCGTAAGGGCTAACTTTGATATACACTAATAAATTAATTATCATGGATACAGCAAAATCAGCACAATTGAACATCATTATTCCCGCTTATAGAATGCATACCCAAACCTTTATCAATGTCCTGGACGGTATTTCGGAAGAGAACGCACTCAAGAGAATTGATAATCGGACAAACCATCTGGTTTGGATGGCCGGAAATTATGTGAATGTGCGCTATAGCATGGGAAACATCTTAGGATTAAAAGAAGAGGATCCTTATCAGGACCTATTTTATATGGGAAAGACCTTGGATACACAAAAGGAGTACCCAACATTAGAGCAATTGCTTGATAATTTCTATCAGATTTCACCAAAAGTTTATCAAGCCTTGTTGGAAGCTGATGATGCAACTTTGGCTGAAACGTTCGAGATGGGAATGCAGGTGCCCTTTATTAAGGAGGATAAATTAAACTTTGTAGGCATGTGCATTGGTCGAGAAGACTACTTATGCGGACAGATGGCTTTGATGCGTAGAATCTTGGATTATCCCGGAATGAAATATGATGTGGATAATAGTATTGCTTATTAATAAGAATTATCTTAATTCTGGTAAATCAACTAGCAATATTTTTCAATAGTTAATAAAAGGTTAAGGTTTTGCTAATATGCTCTTTAGGAGTTATATTTAATTAACTAATTATTATGCCATGAAGAATATTGCTATTTTCTTTTTTGTCCTATTCGCCCAGGTGGCTTTTGCGCAAAAATTTCCAATCCATTATAAGATTGTGGAGACGAATGTCAGTAATGACCAATCCACACAAACGACTTTTTATATTTCTGTTCGTGAATCCAAGAATACAGAAAAACAAAAACAACTGGAATTGAGCTTGGATGGCAAGGAAGAAATTGATCTAAAGGATCAATCCGTAAATTTCTCTACGCTAAAAACTGCTGAATTACTTGATGGGCTAGGGAGTTCACGCAATTTTTTAGGATTTGTCCAATCCTATATAAACTATCCTTTAACTTTTGAGAATAAAGTCCTTGTCCAGGATACTGCGGCATTCAACCAAAAATTGACAAATTTAAAGGAGGAATTTAATTTAACACTTTTAAAGGATGAGATTTTTTTAATCAGCAATAGCTATGAAAGCCTTTTTAACGATGTCTATTTCAATGACTTTGCCCATGTTAAACCAGAGCAATTAAAGCAATCTGAATTTCAATTAGGGGCATTTACCTATAAAATAAAAGAAAGAAATAAGAAGGCTTGGGTAGTTGAAAGAACGAATAGCAAAGACAGTCTGAAAACTTCCGAAATCAGGTTTGATCCTAAAACTAAATATATAATAGCAAAAAATGCCAAAGCAGCTGGGACAGCAACTATTGATGGTAATACTTATAAATATAGTCAGCTATCAGTAGTTAATAGAGAGGAGGGGACAAGAGTGGAAAAACTGGATCCACAATTTAGTGCCATGGTCTTAAAAGGTAGTTATAGAAGTAAGCATTTCAGACATAACCAAGAAGTTGATAGCGTCAAATTCGAACAATATATCAGTGATTATGGGCAACAGTTTGGTGCTGATCCCAATTATTTAAAAATAATATTACCTACCTATCAAACCAGGAAAGACTACGTTAATTATAAACGGGTGCTGATGAAAACACCTTCAAGAATCCTTGTCAATACTTACCATCTTATCAATAAGGTTAGAATAGATAGCTTGGCCATGGAAGACTTCCTGGAAACCACTGCTTTGCTAACCGATGATTACCTTTATGATTATTTACAATCGGGTTTATCTCAACACGTCAAATCAAATAACCAAAGTAGCATAGACCGTATGGATGCTATTTTTACGAAATTAACTGATCGAGAAAAGCGCTTCATTGGCCCAATGAAAGTCTGGTCTACATATAAGGGATCTTCAGATAATCAAGCAATTCAAAAGGGTATTGATGAAATGTTTGCATTGAATGATAATGAATGGAAGGATGGAAATGTTGGGCGATATATTATTTTGTTGATTCAAAAACAATTTGTCAATGGCAGAACCGATATTGAGGAGTATAAAAAACTCGAAAAAAGGCTGGCAGTCCTTGCTGAGGATAAAATCAAGGACAAAAGGCTGATCAATAAGGCGCATCTTGCTTTTGTGAATTTTTCGTTTTTTGAGGCAATAAAAGATAAGGATCCAGAATTGGGAGCATTATATTTGAAAAAGGCTTATGATTTATCTTCAAAAGGGAATAATGAATATGAATACCAAAGTTTCTACGACAACGTTTTTACTGGGGCAAAGAAGGACTATTCGGAGGTTTACTTAGCTGAATTGGGTAAGCGTTCTGGGAAGGATTCTGTTCTCAAAGAGTATATTTCAGAATTTGCAAAATCTCCGGCCAAGAGCTTCTCCATGTTGAAGCAATTTTATCATGGGAACTATGATAAAGCTAGCTTTTCAAGTTTTTTGAAATCTGATGTTTTTCCAAAACTTGAAAATGCACCCGCATTCTTGTTGAAAGATCTGTTAGGTCAAGAAGTTGCACCTTCTCATTTTGAAGGCAAATGGACCTTTATCGACTTCTGGGGAACATGGTGTGGGCCATGTGTCGCAGAGCTTCCTGAATTTAACTCGCTCTATGAAAAGAAATATGCCTTGATGGAGGATAAATTAAAGATCTTGACAATCTCTTGTTATGATCAGGAAGGTGATCTTAAAAACTTTATCAGTAAGAATAAATACAGCTTCCCCGTTTTGATCTCAGATGGAAAAGTACAGACTGATTACAAGATTACCGGCTATCCATCAAAGGTGCTGATCAGTCCTGAAGGAAAAATGATTCCAATTGAATTTGGGCAAGATTGGAAAGGCTTAGTTGAGGAATTTGTAAGCCTATAAAGAAATCATATTAGATAATTTAACGGATTGTGAGATTTCGGAAATCTAGATATAGGACGTAATTATTCCAAACGCCTATATCTTTTCCTTTGTATTTCGCAGGAAACCAAGATTCGTGGGTTTTTAGTCTCTTTACGAGCTCAGGTCCTGTTCCGTAGCCCAGGTCTTGAACTATTTTATAGTCCATGGCATTTCCGTTTTCATCTACATAAAATCTTACTTCCACATAGCCCTCAACTTTATGGTCTACTGCATCGTTTGGAAATCGATAGCTATTATTAATTTTTTGGACAAAATCATGAGGCCCAATTGTAGGTACAGCGTTCTTATCCACAGGTTGAAATTTGTTGGTTAAGGATGAATCTTCAATATATTGCCTCATCATCACGCTCTCGATGGCTTGGCTAAAAGATTTTTGAATCCAGGTTTGTCCGAATAGGGGACTGATAGAGCAAATGGACAATATAAGCAGGACAGTATATTTATTTAAAGGATTCATATTGGTTAAATTGTTTTTAGGTTATTAATTCCTTTGGTTGGTTAAAACCTTAAGTTATCGAAATAAGATTAAAATTTTATGTAACTTTCTGTAAAATTTAATCCTAATTAAAGGATTAGGATAAGATAGAGTTGTTATTTAATAATTACGATATCAAAACCATTAGTCTAGCTATATTAATAACCATCCTTAATTAATACCGTTTTATGAAAATATTACTTTCCGTATTTATCCTATTTTTATTTCCTTTTATTAGTCAAGGCCAAATAAAAACCTCCGAATTAACGTATCTAAGGATCGCTGAATTGGAGTATTCCAATGACTCACTTTTTCTATGGCAGCAAATTCGTCCTAATCTAGGTAGGATGGATAGTACAAGTGGTACCTATCATAAATTACCATTATCAGATAAAGAGAAAACAAAGTTTCTCAGGTTAGTTGATAAGACCAAACTTCTAAGTGTTCAATCAAATAATAATCAAAAAACCGGTTATTTCCCTTTTGAAATCACGTATAGAACTGCTGGTCGAAGCCATAAGATCTCCAGTTACGAACCTGGGATGTCTGCGGCAGAATTAGAGAGCTTCCATAAGTATTTAGAAGAGATTGAAACCGTGATAGATCGAAGGAGTGCTCAAGAGCGATTAATCATGACCTTAGCAGATGCTGAATACCAATTGAAGACGCGCCTTAGATACCAACTGAGGATAGGTCCTAGTGGTTGGGATGCTTGGGAAAAAAAGAACGGAGAAATAAAGCGGATAGGTGTTCCATTGCTATTCGTAAATGGAAAAGAAGAGGATTACACCCGTTTTGAAAGAAGCAATCCGAAAAGGATTAAATCTTTCGAAATCCTAAATCAGCAAAAGGCAGACTCACTTTATGGCGTAAGAGCTAAAAATGGAGTAGCAATTATTACTACGAAATAAATAGGTTCTTAATTCATATTTATCAGCTCAAGGGCTTTATCTAAAACTTCATCTTTACCTTCTTTGATTCCTTTAATGGTAGGTTTTACGATTATATCTGGAATAATGCCCACCCTTTGGGTTTCAGTTCCATCAGGGTAATAAACCCCAATCCCAGAAATCGAGGTCCTCAATCCACCAGGCAATAAGATTACTGAAACATTTCCATCAGCTCCGGCCGTGGTACTCCCAACAATCTTTGAATTGCTCACCGCTCTGAAGGCCATTGTCGTAAATTCAGCTTGGCTTTGGGATATTTCATTGACCAAAATGATCAATTTCCCTTTGTAATATAACGGATCGTGATTGATGGTCACAGGATTGGTGAAAGTAAATTCTCCAGGGTTTTTCGGGTTTGCAAAGGTAAATTTTGTAAATGCTGTAGGTTTTGACAGAAAAAATGGTCCCAATGCATATGGAGCAAAACTGGAAGGATAGTTCCTGATATCAATGATAATACCCTTTGTATCCTTAAAAGTTTTTTTGATCATATGGAAGTCTTCATTTTTGATATTTGCTAAGGTGATATAACCAATATTTCCATCTAAGATCTTATATGCTTTTTCATCCTGATTGATCCTGTACATGCCATACATCTTTAGTTTTGCTCTATCAAATAATGGGAGTTCATGCTGAAGGCTTTTGCCATCTGTCACATACTTAATATGCAAGGAACTGTTTGTTGATCTTAGCAGGTCTGCAGAAATATCTCTTAGCATAACGGAATGATTGGATGAAGGATAATACCGTGCTAAACTGTCTACTATAGACCCGATATCCTTTCCGTTGATATGGGTTATGATATCGCCGACCTTTAACTTAGCTTGATCTACGTATTCAGGATTATAATAATCCGTCACAACATATTTGTCCTCGATGAATTCCGCTTTGAAAGGAGCAAAGTTCTTGCCCCTTAATTCCTGTATCTTATCTCCGCCTTCCCTTAAATTGGCATGTGTATCTTTGACGTCAGCAATGATTTGCAAGGCCAGCAGCTCATATTCCAACTCATTTTCAGCATTTAGGAATCCTGGAATATATTCTTTCAATACCGTGTTCCAATCTTTTTCAGTCAGATGTTTGTAGGGATTAAAGTAGTTCATCATATTCCAATACTTGTATAGAGCCAATAATCTAAAGCCAGCATCAGGATAGGGCATATTGCTGTATGGTTTCTCGTTAGTGAAATCAGGATTGTTAACGAATTGATGGAGTTTAATATAATAGTTTTCACCTTGATTCCTGTTGTTGTAGATCTCATTCAGCAAGACTTTAATTTCATTTGATAGGTTTGATTTCTCAATCCAAGATAGGTCAGGCTTTAAAACAGCATTTTCTGGGCTAGGTTTACAGGTCGTGCAAGCTGCTATTTTCCCATATTTTTCAATCCATGTTGTAATAACCTTATCGCGTTCCTGGTTATTTTTTGCATTTACATATGGAGGTAAGATCCTGAACAATTCATAATCCCAATTATACTTTCCTTTTGCAACTTCTGGGTGATGGTATTTCATGAATCCCCAAATTCTACCAAGCAATTCCAGGTTGTTGATGGATTCATTGGTCAAAGTAGGGAAAGTAATATTTGAGCCCTTGTCAAATTCATTATCCTTATCAGCTGGAAGTAAATCACGTTTATATATTTCGATTTCATCTTTCCCAATTATTTTTCCATCGATTGAAACCTGTAAATTATCTAACCACATTTTTCCTTTACCAGTAAGTAATCCTCCAATTAGGATTCTTTCCGTTTTCGCAGGATTTAATTTTAGAGTTATTTCATATTCTTTCCAATCTGAATTGCCTTTTACCCCTCGTTTGTCCATGTTGTCAAAAGCAAGCTGAGGATCTATTCGCATCCAGAGGCCTGCATATCCATCCGTAACGCCTTCGGTTTTGATACTGCCGGTCAGGCGAATGGTTTTGCCCTGATAGTTATTGGGAAGGGTAAATGCCAGAGCTTTAAACACATGGTTGCCTTCAGTACTCTCGATAACGGCAGCATATTTTCCGTTTTTAGCCTGATTGGAATCGATATAGATTTTATAATCACCATCTCCGAAATCTATCCAATCGGTAGGATATCCATTATTGAATTTTTCAAAGTCAAGGTTTAAAGGCTGATCATTGGATCTGTTTAGATTTTGAGAACATCCATAGATTGGAATTAATAGGATAATTAGGAAATTGAGGAGGTGCTTTTTCATAATCGGCTTCTATAAATGATTGGTCAATAGTTAGTAAATTAATCTATGTGCTAATAAATTAAAAATAACTAAATAATATGTGAAGTAATAATATCCGAGATAACTATTCACTAATTAATACAGAAATAATTTTCAACAACCATTATAAGCTCCCCGTAGATGTTGTTTGATGTAGATTCTTTTGATTATTACCTAAACTTTTCATTATAAATCGCTAAATTAAGGTAATTAAGCTTTTGTAAACCACTAAATTTTCTTCTATGCGAACTACTTTTCTTGCTTTAATTATTTGTTTATTCGTCCTACCATCAATTAAAGCCAATGCTCAAAAGAAGGATCAACCAGGTTACAGCAGCATTCAATTTCAATTAAAGGGGAATTATCCGAAAGATTTCGACCTACAATCCTTTGGTAAAGGAGATGCTCTCTCGGGGGAGTGTCTTTTGAAGCTTGAGAAACTCAATGATTCAACTTATTTTGCCAAATTCTTCAATCCCTACCTGACCAGTTATTATTTCATCTTAAACAATAAATATTATTCAACCTTTATTGAATCTAATAGAAACGATACCATAGAATTTGTCTTTGATAAGGAAGATAATTTCGTGATTAATTATTCAGGAGGCTATAAAACAATGTTTCAGAACTCCGATCAGTATGCGGATTTATTCAAGAACTATTTTTTTATTCAAAATGACGTAGATACCTGGACACGGAAAACGTTTGATGTAAAAAATGTGAATGAATTGATGGATTACGTAAAGGAAAGAACCCTAAAGAAGAAGGCCCATTTAAATTCCTCGACGGAAAACACCTTCATTCGAGAAATAGGTTCTGATGTAATCGAAATTACCGAAATATTATATGCATTAAGTACAAAAAAGGAACTGTTGATAGACACTAATCTGGAGAGAAGATTTGAATTTTATCAAGCAGTTTTCCAAGATAAAGCAGCATTATTGGACATGGATCTCCCAATGTCAAATTTCGTATATAAAGAGGTCTTGCGTGATTCTGTCCTTAACCTCCCTGATTTGTTGAAAGTAGGTCCAATTAAATATCAAGACTATCTAAAGCGCATATTTAAAAGTAGCTTGGGTTCAGATGAAAGGGAATTCTATGAACATCTAATTGCAATTGCCTATTTAGAAAAGCTGGCCTCAGGCACTAGTTTAACAACTGCCCAGCAAGATGACATCCTAAATTATTTTAATAATAATATTTACAAGACCAGCCTGCTCCGCCAAAATGAACTCAATACATCCCAAGCTCTTGCTTCCAATATACACTACTTGCCATTCCCTGAAAAAGAAGATGTATTCCAAGATATCATCGCTAAATATAAGGGGAAGGTTGTATTAATAGATTTTTGGGCTACATGGTGTGGTCCTTGCATATCAGCTTTTGAAACCATAAAACCACTCAAGGATAAATATAAAAACAATAAAGATGTTGTTTTCTTGTATCTCACCGATGAAACGTCTGACCTTAATCTATGGCATAATTTTACGGAAAAACTAACAGGTGAGCATTTCTATATTACAAAAGCCCAGCAAAAATTAATTAACGATAGAAATAACATCGATGCAATTCCTCATTATATGTTGATCGATAAGAACGGTGAAATAAAGCATTCTGAAACACTCCCTCAAGACCTTTACAATAAGATTGATAGTTGGATCAAATCAGCCTTATAAGTCGCAAATTGACCCAACTGGCTCAAGGATAAGGAGTTGGTCGATTGCTAATTATTCTACGAGGTTAGCGGTTTCAATTTTCCCTCTAATAGGCTGGGTTAGTATTTCAGTTGAAATATCTTTTGTTCTACTTGCACTCTTTCTTTTTCACTTCGGTCATATTTTCCTCATCAGTTCTTCTATATTTATGCGGTTCATATAGTTGCTATCAATAAACTTATAAGTTATGCTCCCATTTTTGTCTATCACAAAAACCGCTGGCACAGGTAGTTCATTTGTATCGTTGTTATTGTATTCTGACAACTCTATCCCTAAGCTGCTATAAGTCGAGATGGCGTAATTCTGAAGTTCGAAGGCGATACCAAGTTGTTTAGCCAAAGCATTGTTTTTGTCGGTCAATAACTCAAAACCTAAATTATGATTGTTTTTGAGTTCTTCACTATGATTGGAAGATTGAGGTGAAATAGCAATGAGCGTAACATTTTTGTCTTCAATCTTTTTCAAATCATCCTGAAATGCTTTCAATTCAAGATTGCAGTAAGGGCACCAATTGCCACGGAAAAAAGCTATGATCACCTTTCCTTTTTGTAAAAGTTCTTTTAGCACCACAATCTTTTTATTTGTATTCGGTAGAGAAAAATCAGGAAACCGATCGCCTACTTTGATACTTCCATCTTCCATATTTTTAGCTTTCAGGTCTTGGATAGATTTACCGAATACCTCTAAAACTTCGGAGGGGAGTTGTTTTGCTAAATTTTCATTTAATTCGCTAATCTGATGCTCTAAATTTTTCATATCTTGATTTCTGTTTTAGCAAAGATTTAAAACTAATATTAGATCTGCAATACCGCATATTATTATCCCTATGGGATAAAAAAGTCAATTTTATGAAAACAAAGGGTCGGACGATCGAAGAAAAAGTGTGTCCATTGGAATTTGCTGTAAATGCAATCAGTGCTAAATGGAAAGTTCCAATCGTATGGCGTATAAACGAGGGCGAAAAGCGACCGAGTGAAATGCTACGGGGAATCGCAAAAGTGGATAGAAGGGTTCTAAACCAACATTTAAAAGAGCTGGAACAAGATGGGATCTTAACCAAGAAAATCTATAATGAACTACCACCCCGTGTCGAATATTCCCTTACAGAACTCGGAGAAAAATTAGTGGAGGTGTTGTGGAAATTGAATGATTGGGGAAAGGTCTTGGTAGAACAAACAAATAAGAACTAACTACTTGGTTTAGATAGTTTTGCCAACATTGTGGCTGCCGATTATCGCTAATTTCATGGCTAAGGTAATGGATATGTCGAGAGTTAAATGGATTTTATCTGCTATAAATATACCCAAAAGAAAATCTTTATAGGTCGCTTAGCAATGCGACAAGGTTTGAAAAGAAGTGTAATCCGGCTACTCCTAATATTGCGTTTAGTTTTCCTTGAGGCCTTAATTTTAAATAATATAAGGCATAAATAATACCACTGATCGTAGTGGCAATCATATAAAAAATGTGGTAATGGTGAAATAGTCCAAAAAGGATTGCAGAAAAAGAGATGATTAGACCAGGGGGGATCTTTATCTTTCTTAATATTTCGATGACAAGAAACTGATTGATCAATGTTTCAAATATTGGAGCAAATATTAATAATAGAGATGCTCTAAATAATATTCCATAATCATCTGCTGGATTATGAAGTGATGATGGATCGATTAGATAAGCGATTCCACTTGTAATAGCTCCGATAATGAGTTTTAAAATTAAAAACCAGAAAAAGTATTTTAAGTTTTGCTGACTTGGGATTGGTTTTAAATTGAACATTGATTATTATTCTCCAAAGTATAAAAATATAAAAACAATACTTTTTTAGTAATTTTTTATTCTTTCAGTTTTATGGTTACCATTCCGAATAATCTCCCAAAAGAACCATGAAGTACGTCTGAGACCAATGATTTTTTATAGGAGAATTCCTCTAAATTTTCTACCGATAAACCTTTTAGATCAGATGTCATTGATCGTACAGTCTGTGTCGTATACCCCTTGTCGATTATTACATAATATTCTCCAGATTTAAGGCTAGGCAATGAATTGTTATACAAAAGGCTGGCATTGATATAGATTGATTCTACAAACTTTTGTAAGTCCATTCCCTTATTGCTATTTCCATCTTCCATCAATAAGGAAGGAGTAGACACTCTATCTATGCTTAGGCTGTTCTGGCCAAATGAAGGCTTGCCAAAAACCAGTAAAACCAATAAAGTTAAGAGTATTCTCATATAATATAATTTCTATTCGTTTAGTAAATTCTCATCAAATAGACGCTCTGTTAAGTTTGGGTGATACGCTTACTTAATTTTAAAGATAATGAAAAACTTCAAAGGAACATGCTCAGATCCCGTGTTTCTTAAATGAAGAAATCCTAAAATAATGGATCCCGAAGGGCTCAGTATCTGTTCAGAATTCGATAAATATTTGGAAGGAATTCCGCTTTTAAATCCTTTGATTCTGAACGATCATTGAAGAGTCTGAAAGGTTCTTTAATATTTTCCCGTGTCATCCGCAATCGAAGATGGCGGAACTGTACGCCAATACAAAAAATGAAGTTCTAAAATATTAAATTTTGGCTGTTCTCGTAGATGCTTCCATTGTTTTAATAATTCGGGCTTATTGTCTCGATGGGTTTAAGGCTTGCAATGGCGAACAGTTCCTTAACCTTCGGTTAAGGATGACAAGGGGGTAGGGCGAAAAAAACAACAAATTCTTGACGAATTGTTCAGGATCAAAAGGATACAAATTGCAGTTCTTGCTCCTTGGGGTAGTTCTACAATGTTCTTAAAAGTCCAATTGCTAGCTACTCATTGTCCGATAAATGGTTCCTTTAGGCATGTCTATTAAGACTATAGAATCAACTAGAACATCTTCTCTAGTTTTGCTGTTTACCGTTCAATACTGGACAGAACCTTGTCCGATAGTGAACAATGATGAAATAAAGGAATTGTCTATTTCATTGATAATCAGTAATGTGTTGGAATGGCAGACTGATTGTTGGCAAAAATATTAATAGCTTTTAAATATTATTAATCCATAGAAAGAATCTTATAACCTGCTAATCTAAAAATTGTAGAAAGGATGTTTTAAGATTCGAAACACTCTTATGAGATAATAGAGCTAATGCTAGGCATAGATTGCCAAATGATATAAAAACTGAAATAAACGCAAAATATGAAAAAGCTTAATCAAATTATTCGACATCTGTGGCGAAACAAATTTTTTACTAGCCTAAATATAGTTGGGTTGGCAATTGGAATTTCCGTTTGCTGGGTTATTTTCAGATTTGTAAATTATGAATTCAGTTTTGATAAGAATCTATCGGAAAGGGAGGCTGTATATAAGGTAATTTTACAAGAAACTATTGATGGGAACGAATCATTTTCAAATTATGCACCTTTGGGTCTTGCCCCGTTTATTGAAGATTATGTTTCTAATAGCGAATTGTCCGTTCCAATCTATGGTAAATACGTTAAGGAAGTAATCATTGATCATGAAGAAGATGAGTTCTCCATTCATAACTCTCCTGATTATTTAGAAGCAGTTAACAGAAATTATTTTGATCTAGTAAACTATAAATGGCTTTCGGGCAGTAAACAAAAAATCTTCAGCAGTCCATTCGAAGTAATTTTAACCTCGTCAAGGTCAAAATTTTACTTTCCCGAATTGAATCCTGAAGAGGTCATAGGGAAAACTGTCGTTTATGATACTACACAATACACGGTCACCGGAATTGTAGAAGATCTCAATTCAGCGAGTAATTTTTCAGGAAAAGAATTTATTGCCATAGATAAAAATGATTGGAGTAGAACAGGTTTTTTGGGAGGTTCTTCCCAAAACCAATTGTTTATTAAAGTGAGCTCTGAAATAAACAAAACAAACCTTTTAAAGATTATCAACGATAGACTTGAATCAGAACTTTCAAATGGAAAGATATCTGGAAAAATGAAGTTTGTTTTTGTACCATTATCAGAGCTTCACTTCAGTTCTTTTATGGATAATTCGGTTGATAAAAAAACGCTCTATGGAATCATCGGAATTGCAGTTTTTCTATTGGGTTTATCTGTCATCAATTTTATTAATATTTCTACCTCCCAGATTCCGGAAAGAGCAAAGGATATTGGCATTCGTAAAACGATGGGCGAACGTCCAAAACATCTAGCATTGACTTTTGTTTTAGAGACCATTATTATATGTCTGATATCTTTCTTCTTAGCATTCTTTTTAAAGGATTTAATCTTTTCTCAAATTCAAGAATATGTACCGGAAAACTTTCATTTTGTAAATGATATTAAAGAAGTTGCTTTATTCCTAACAATTTTATTGATTATACTGGTAGCTAGTACAAGCATCTATCCGATTTATTTAGCGAATAAAGTTCAGGTCGTGGAAGTCCTGAAACATAAATCCCTAACCCACATTAAATTTGGTAATCTATCTATTAAAAAAGTATTAATCGTTCTACAGTTTGTCGTGGCTCAATTTTTTGTTGTTACTTCTTTACTGATTGGGTTACAGTTAAAATTTATGATGAATAAAGATTTGGGGTTTGAGCACAATGCTATCGTAAACATTCAGCTTCCAAAAACAATTCGTTCTGGATTAAGTAAGGATCCAAATGTACTTGTGGATATCTTAAAATCAAATCCCAAAATACAAGATGTTGCTTTAGGTCGTTTACCATTAGAAAATGGAGTCAGTTCACTATTTATAGAAAGTTTTGAGGGCCAAAAAATCCAGACTTCCAATAAAGGGGTAAATGAAAGATACGGAAGGCTTTTTAATCTTAAACTTCTTGCTGGAAGAGATCTAACAGTTAAGGATTCCATTAGCAATATAGCCATTACTAAAAGAACTGCAGAAATGCTAGGTTTTGATAAACCGAGTTCAGCGATAGGTAAAAGGATTCAAACAAATGAAAGCAAAACAAGAGAAATTGTTGGAGTATATGACGATTTCAATAGTCAAACATTACATTCAGAAATTAGGCCAATTTCGTTTATTGCAACCAACTGGCCACTTTCACTTGGATATATGAACATTAAACTTTCTCAAAATACCAATGACTGGAATGAAGCTTTATCAACTATAGAAAAAGAATGGAAAGCATTTTATAAAGACGGCTCATTTAATCTTCAGTTCTATGATGATAAGATGAAAAACTTGTATGAAAACGAGAGGAAATTTTCAAAAATCATTAATTCATCAGCCGTAATCACCATATTTTTAAGCTGTTTAGGTTTAATTGGATTGATAACCATTTCGACTTTCCAAAGGACTAAAGAAATTGGGATAAGAAAAGTTTTGGGAAGTACGGTCAGTGGAATAGTCAAACTACTCTCAGTAGATTATGTAATATTAATTTTGATTTCCATCTTAATTGCAACACCCATAGCATGGTGGGCTATCAATCATTGGTTGTCGGATTTCAGTTATAAGGTCCCGTTAAAAATATGGATGTTTTTTATTCCGGCCTTAGCAACTTTGTTAATTGCTTTTCTAACAATGGCTTTTCTTTCAATTAAAGCGGCAAGAGCTAATCCAGTAGAAAGTCTAAGGGATGAATAGGTTTGGTTTTATAGTTGGGATTTATTTATGGAATGAAGTTAAGACTTTTTGTGTAATACTGAGAAGGAAATATTTCAGTAAAATTTATTGGAAGGTGATGACAGCAAACTGGAAGGCAAAAAATGTTTTTTTTATTTTAGAGATATAACCCCTTTTGGGGTTCCATTATTTTAGCAGACATGGCACGTTAGCCTGAAAGTCGCGCAACAACGATGTTCGATTAATCGAACATCGTTGTTGCATTAGCCCTATATTGTTCTAAATCATTGCTAAAATAATTCTGCCCTTCCAGGGCATTAGTTCGTCAAAAGAAAAATTCATCAGGAAAACAAATTTAGCCCTAAATACCTAGAAACACAGTTCTAACCAACTTGTCATCGTAAGTTTGATAAAGTAGCTAGTAATGCAAAAGTTCAAGATCAAAAATGTCATGTCTTGTGCTGATTTATAGGTTCTTAATCTTTATTGTAGGAGGGCCATGGAGTAGAGGCAGGAGGCGCATTTGGAAGGAATTCCGCTTTTAATTCTTTTGATTCTGAATGATTATTGAAGAATCTGTACGCTTCTCTAATATTTTCCCGTGTCATCCGCAATCGCAGATTGCGGAACTGTACGCCAATAAAAAAAATGAAATTCTAAAATATTATATGTTCGCTGTTCTCGTAGATGCTTCCGTTGTTTTAATAATAAAAGCTTACAGTCGTGATTGGTTTAAGGCTTGCAATGGCGAACAGTTCCTTAACCTTCGGTTAAGGATGACAAGGGGTTAGGGCGATAAAACAAAAGATTCTTGACGATTTGAAAAATGAAGTTCTAAAATATTATATGTTCGCTGTTCTCGTAGATGCTTCCGTTGTTTTAATAATAAAGCTTACAGTCGTGATTGGTTTAAGGCTTGCAATGGCGAACAGTTCCTTAACCTTCGGTTAAGGATGACAAGGGGTTAGGGCGATAAAACAACAAATTCATGGTGAATTGTTCAGAATCAAAAGGATACAAATTATAGTTCTTGTACCTTGGGATTGTTCCTCTTTGTTTTCCCTTAACTTAATGACATTGCCCGATGGGGTTCTACAATTATAAATTTTATAACCTTTTTGTTTTTCTTTGCCAGAATGTAATGTTCATCTTCAGATAGATTTTATTCCTCCATTTACACTAAAGTGCTGACAATCAAAACAGCACTGATCATCATCAGCCCCCAATAAACATATTTAAAGAATGTACCATCTTTTAATTTATGGTTTAGGTACCTACCTAAAAATATTGCCGGAATGGTTGTGATCAGCGAATAGAGAAAATAAGTATTAACCTCTGTCGTGATCAATCCCTTTGCATAATAACCCACGACACTTAACAGACTGACCGGTAAAAAATACGCCTGTAAGGTGGCCCTAAAATGTTTTGCGCTCCATTGTCTCAAATTTCCGTAAACAACGAGTGGCGGACCATTTAAGCCATACGCTCCACCAAAAACTCCAGATAAAAAACCGCAAACGAAAAGCCAGAACTTACTGTCCTCCTGCAAGGCCTTATTTTTTGTAAAATAGAGGGAATAAAGTGAATACACGATAATGAGTAAGCCAAGCCCTGTCTTAACGATTGTTTCATTTGCATAGGTCAATATAAGGATACCCAAAGGCAGTCCAAGAATAGCATAGAAAATCAACCATTTGGCACTGTGAAAATGGATCTTTTTATGGTCTTGTATCACGACCACAAGCGCAATGACAATGGACAACATTACTGCGAGCGGAACTGCAACATCTACGGGCAAGAATAAAAGGAAAAACGGAACTGCAATTAACGCTTCACCAAAACCTAAAGTCGACCGTACCAAAGAAGCGAAAAAACTAATTATAAGGATTAAAATTATTGTCAAAACAGGATGTAGTTAGTTGTTTTTCAACACTCTAATTTACAAAAATAATATCGGATTGGCTAGGGATAATCGTCATAATTTGGGCGTTCTCCTTATAAATCGTGGAATTATTGAATATCAATTTAGGGGTTCATCAAAGGAGACTTGAATGGATTTCCAAGCAATGTATTATTGCCTCTATCAACAAAAAAATAAGAACCTTCAGAAGTCAATTCAGAGGGTAGGGGATATCATTTATCCTCTTTAGATCAACTAAATAAATTGCGAAGATTAGGGGCTTTGAAACTGATCTTAGCACATCAAAATAAAAAGGAAGATTTTTGAAATCATCAAAAAACTTCCTTTAATACGGAGACTTAGGACTTTGTCCATGGTTTATTGCTCCGTTATTAGATCAAATCTGTGCTTTATCCTTTAATTATCTGGACTGAATGTGCGTCCTGCAAGTCTAAAAACTCTATTTTTATTACTGTCATACCAACAAAAGAATAACTTTTTCTCTTGTCCGTTGTTAGCTTTCAATGTAATTGAATAATCTGTGTTCAGCGTGTATCTTCCAGATGTTTTGGATGTTTGATAGGCAGCATTTGTGCTACTTTCAGTGGAAGATACCTTTTCGGTCGTGTACCAGCCATCTTTTGTGAAACTCATATTGGTATATTTCATAATACCTATCTCTCCTCCAACAGCAATGGTACCTCCTCCAGAGATGGTTTCATATGAACCTGAAAGTGTCTGTCCAGCATTTGGCGGATAACCTACATAATTCGACCAATCATAGGTTTTTTTATTACCCGATTCAAAAGTAACATTAACCTTTCCTCCATTAACCGTCCAAGCACCAACGGCTTCACCTTGCCCAGCAATATATTTTTCCGCATTAATTTCATTTATTGGAATGTATGGAGACCGTATGAAGCGACCATTTTTGAAAAATACAAATGGTGTATGTACCTCATAATAGTAGCCACCATAACCTTCTTCCTGCTCCGGAACTAATAAAACTTTTTCAATATTGCTGTCAATGGGAATTTCATCGTTGTCAGATTTGCTGCAAGCCGAAAATAAAACGGCACTTAAGATAAAAATTAACCCAAAGGTCAATTTACCTGTTCTTGGAAGAGAAAATTTCATAATAAATATAGTAGTGTGTTGATTTTAAGGAACTAAAGTCATGCCAAATATTTATATTTAGCTTTATCACACAACACTTATTGGAAAATAGTACTTCATCAAACAAATCTTTTACTGTTTGAATGGTATCTGGAGAGGATTTTTTTTAAGGGTGTGTGAAATCGAGTCTAAAAATCGTTGTTAAATCGGAACTTCCATCGCTGTCCTCACACAATAGGAAAGAAATCATTTGGGGCTGCAATTCATAGTATGTAATCCCTTCGAATTTTTGATCATTCGAGATTTTTTGACAGTGATCAATTTTCATATTGATTAAATCTAATTTTCCGAATACTGTTCCTCCGATTTCTCCGTCTTCATAAGTAGATAGTCCCTCTTCTGCAGTTGCGATGAAATAAAGTGAATCACCCAGCACAGCAGCACCTGAAAACCCAAATAGCAGACCATCGATCTGTGGTAATTCGATGTCAAAGCAAGTTATCATGAAGTCATTTATTAAATCATCTCCATCGACTTTGAAAATTAAATTCCTTCCAGCTGGGCCATTTCCACGGTTCAGGAATAGCCAGCTGTTTCCATGCATTGCTACCCCTTCGATATTAAAATCAGAAGAGGAAATGTTAGCTGACTTTTTCATGGCGCTGTACAGGTTACTCAGGTCTAGCTCAGTGCTATTCCAGTCGTTTCTGGAAATGGAAAATCCTCGTTCCCGGGCAGCAGTTGAACCAGATCCGAAAGTATATATCCTGTCCTCCCTAAGTACCATTGCTTCCAGATCAAGTTTTTGGGGTTTTGCAATCCTTTCCATCTGAGGGCTTGGTAAAAGGACGTGCCTGTTGAGCAGATTCTCAGTTATTCGGTAGTCATAAAGATAATTGCTATTGTCTGATACGATATAAATTTGACCCTCCAAAAATTCTATTCCAGAGGCTGAACTGATTCCCGGGATATCAAAAAATTCCTTTAAATAAAACTCTTGCATAATCTTAACCTATAATATTTTCGAGAGATCGCTTGTCTAATATATCCTATTTTCATGAAGGAGCAATAAATTTCATATCAATTCTTAATTGAATGTTCAATGGGAGGGGGAGGTCGGGCAATTTGATATTTTTGAAATAATCCGTCAGCAATTATCGAAGGGATTAAACTTTTGAAAGGATTCCTTTCCAAGGGTTTGATTATTAGATGCCTTTACATTCTGAATTACGTATCAGTACCAATCTTCTTTTATTTTATTAATAATCACTAAATTAGCCTTATGAAGAAATCTGATTAGCATAAGACAAATAGATGTTTTTTTACGGCAACCTATAAGTGCCGCTAAATTTTATTTGTCAAATTTTAAACTATGCTAAAATGATTAATTTTTTTGAAAGTCCTTTTAAAGGCAAAATTATTAAAGACCACATTACGAACCCCAATATCACAGCTGGGAAATATTCCTATTATTCTGGCTATTATCATGGACATTCTTTTGATGACTGCGCACGCTATTTATTTCCAGATAGAGATGACGTTGATAAATTGATTATTGGTTCATTCTGTTCCATTGGAAGTGGTGTTAGCTTTATTATGGCGGGCAACCAAGGGCATCGACATAATTGGATATCCAGTTTCCCCTTTTATTATATGCCAGAGATTGAAGCATTCCATAAAGCAAATAATGGATTTGAAAATGCGGGCGATACAGTTGTAGGAAACGATGTTTGGATAGGGAGCGAGGCAATGATCATGTCTGGAGTGAGAATCGGTGAAGGAGCGGTAATCGGTAGCCGGTCATTGGTCACCAAAGATGTTGCGCCATACACGATTGTCGGCGGAAACCCTGCAAAAGTAATTAAATTGAGGTTTAATGAGGAGCATATCAAAATGCTCTTAGAAATCAAATGGTGGGATTGGGATGAACAAAAATTATCAGAGGCAATTCCTATAATCTGTTCTGATAATATAGAATTGTTATTTGAATTTTATCATAAACATATTAAGGAGTAAACTTTTGGGGTCTTTCTAATGGAAGGCCCTAAAACTTAGCTATTATCCTTCTTGGGACTTGCAACAGTTTGATTATGGTACTAGATTAAGTAATGTTGGTTTTCCTCCGCACAATATTGTACAGATCTGTCGGAATGATGGATTAATGGTTCGTATGTTTTATTTTAAATTAATATTAGTAGGTGTCTTTTGGTTAAAAACATTAAGGTATTTGATATAGACGATTGAATCGTGATAAAATACCTTTAGGCAGGGTTTTGTTTTTTGGAAAGAAAGAACATAATGATAAGTATCATCCCAATGATTGCTAATATTGCTCTAAGAGTTAATTGTTCTTTGGGCACAAATACCGCTGTGGAAATAATAATTAATATTCCGAATGTTAAAAATATGTTCTTCTTTTTCATGTTAATTGCTTTTAATAAAAATAGAATAATTTTTTAAAAATCATATGAGTCTATGAGAAAATTGAATATTTATTTTGAATAATATTCCAAATAAAGCCCTGTTCCAAACAATAGTACCCCCTGAAACAATTCGAATCCCAGGCTGGCATAATGCCTTGGAGATTCTCTTGAACTGATCCCGCTAGGGTTGGTTCAACGTATTAAAAAATCAAAAACATATACCAATCTAAACCCAGAAATCTACTTTTACCTACTTTTGATTCTGAACAATCAGTAAAGAATCTGTACGCCAATTAAAAAACTGACTGTCATTCTCTATCGAAAATAGAGGACCTGTTCGCTGATACAATCTATGATTTTTCTGATTTTGATTTTGTGTTTCTCCGAGATGCTTCGGGTAAACCTCAGTATAACAAGACCGTTAGTACTGCGGTTCTACCCATTGATGCCCATATTTATTTACCAGAAGAATATTTTTATCTGCCATAAATTCCCAGCGGGGATGAATTATTTTAGCATGAATGGTTTTGAACTATATAGGGTTAATGCAAAAACGATGTTCGATTAATCGAACATCGTTTTTGCGCGACTTACAGGCTAACGTGCCATGTCTGCTAAAATAATGGAACCCCAAAAGGGGTTCTATATTTAAAAATAAAAGAGCTAATTTATTTTTATTGCCAACTTGCTGCCATCTCTTTCGATAAATTTAGTCCAAATTTTTACTTCTCAGTATGACAAAATAATATTAAGATATTCCGGCGAGCACAATGCCTTGGAGACTCTCTTGGTCTGATCCCGCAGGGCAATGTCATTAAGTTAACGTTTTTTGTACTGAAGTTCACCCGAAGCATCTAAGAGAAATGCGAGCCTCCAAACTCAACGGCGGCAGTTGTTGAATTGACGAACAGTTCTTCAATCGAAGATTGAAGATGACAAAGCCCCTAGAAGGAGAACCGTACATATTCTTCACTAATCGTTCAGAATTGGAAATGAATTCAGTAGGGATTTTCAGAAAAATATTTCACTCACACAGTGGGTTATCCTTTTAACAATCCAATTTTCTACAAAGATGTCACCCCTTTCAGGGGTTCCCAATTTATACAAACAACCATCCTTCCGCAGGAAGTCCTTTAGCAACCGGCTCATTTCCAGTGGCGGAAAAATGGATAGAATGCCGTTGACTTGTGCGATGGGATTGGCCTTGGAATGCTTTCAATAGATCATCCCATTAAAAGGGATGATCTATTGAAAGATATTCCCGCCACAAGGCATTCTATCCATGTGTGGGAGCCCGTGCGAAAAGCCACCTTAAATGGGCCGAAGCGTTACGGATTCGAGTTGTTTTTGGTATCCGTGAGCTCCTTCGTCGGTTTTGGTTACTTTTGGGCTTCAAAAGTAACGAAGAATCTAAATTTTGATTTTTCTTAACTTAATGACATTGCCCGCTGGGAGTGGATCAGCCCCGCAATCCCCAGACACTTACCCTGAACCTTCTCCGGGTCGAACCATAAATGATGCCTGCGGTGCATGTCCGCCATGCCCACAGTCCTTCCCGGAACATGCAATTATTCGAATCCCGAGCGGGCACAATGCCTTGGAGATTCTCTTGGTCTGATCCCGCTGGGAGTGGTTCAGCCCCACAAACCCCAAACACAATCCCTGAACCTTCTCCGGATCGAACCTTAAATGGTGCCTTCGGTGCATGTCAGCCATGCCCACAGCCCTTCCCGGAACATGCAACATTTCGAATCCCAAGCGGGCACAAAAAAAGCCTCACATTTCTGTGAGGCTTTTTTTGTGATCCCGCTGGGATTCGAACCCAGGACCCATACATTAAAAGTGTATTGCTCTACCAGCTGAGCTACGGAATCGTTGTTCTTTTATCGAGAACCCTTCGTTGTTTGAAGTGATGCAAAGGTAGAAAAATCCTTAATATGTGCCAAATCTTTTGAACTTAAATTTGTCCTTAATCAAATAAGTCGCTGTTTTTCAGTTTGAAAAAATGAATAAAAATATTGGCTTAGTTATATACTGAAGTGGTTTCTGTTCAATTTTTACCCAAAAACTTGCAGGAACAACCATTTTGCCGGACAGCGAAAGGAGATCTGTTTTTCCATATTCATTAAAAAATTGAAATAAGTGGGGGCTGAAATTATTAGGGCGTTGCATTCGGGAATTGTTTTACCCATGTTCGGGCCATATTGCGAAATTTCCGAATATGTCTCGAATGAGACCAAAGCCATGTACATCTGAAATCAAAAACGATTGTTAAAATTTTGATCTAAGCTAGGAGAGGAGTTTTGTAGTTCACGAATATTGATGAGCTAATGCTTATGTGCTAAAGATAGAAATCCTTTGGGGAAATACCTTCCAATAAAAAGATAAATAACCTTTGAAAACAGAAGTTAGCCTAAATATACCTTGCCCTGATCATTCTAGGAACTGAATTGATATCATGGAGAATATCAACCTTGGCAAATCCTTTCTTGATCAGAAGTTCCTTGGTTTCTTCGGAAAGGTACTGGTTGATCTCGAAATATAGGGTACCTTCCTTTTTGAGGTGTTTTAGGGCGAATGAAGCGATATGGTCGTAAAACAACAATGGGGCTGAGTCTTCCACAAATAAAGCCGTGTGCGGCTCGAAATTCAGTACATTACGGTGCATATCCCTTTTCTCGTCATGGGTGATATAAGGAGGGTTGCTGACAATGATGTCATAGTGCTCCTGATCAAAGACCAAGTTCCATTCCAAGATGTCCAAGCAACGGAAATCAACAGGGCAACCATTTTGTTGAGCATTCTCCTTGGCAATGGCAATGGCTTCTGGGGAAATGTCCACTGCGCACACATGGGATTTTTCAAGACCTTTTTTCAAGCTGATCGCAATACAGCCCGTCCCTGTGCCGATATCGATTATATCAAGATCGGATTTGCGCTTGTTTTCGGAGATAATCAGCTGTACGAGTTCCTCCGTCTCAGGTCTGGGGATTAAGGTATCCTCCGACACGATAAACTCCATTCCATAAAAAGGAGCCTTTCCAATAATCTGTTGTATAGGTCTGCCGGTCTGAAGCTGTTGCAGGAGCAAATTGAAGTTGGTCTCCTGATCCTCCGAGAGCTTTTCTTGCAACTTCATGCTAAGCTGGATCCTGCTGTAACCCAGCAAATGTTCGGCAGCAATCTGAAACAGGCTCAGTGCCTCATCCTGATCATAAATCGACGATAAATCCGACACAAATTTTTGCCTTAAGCTGCCTATAGAATCCATACAGCAAAGTTAGGAAAAAAACTTCTGGCGAGCTGCTCCTGACAGCTCGCCAAAAGTTTTTTAGACATCAGACAATAGACACAAGACAACAGACCCAGCGGCAAGAATTTCACACAAACTGTTGGGGTGTATCGCATACACCCCAATAGTTTGTTTGAGTTAAGCTGGCGAAATATAGGTTATGATCTTGGCCTATCCTCTCATCTTTTCCATCCTGGTTCATTCCCTGATCTTGGTCTATCCTCTTATCCTTTTAATCCTGGTTCAAACAAGTTGGCATAGACAAGCAGCCCCTACGAACCTGTGAATTATGCTGGCCAAATATAAGATCATGGTCATGGTCCATCCGGAAGGTTTTTCTCAATCCACCAATCTCCATACTCAAATCTATTTCACTACCTTTGAAACATGCATAATCAATACATGAAGCGATGTTTGGAATTGGCTGTCTTGGGGGCAGGCAAGACCAGTCCGAATCCGATGGTAGGGGCAGTGATTGTCCACAATGGAGAAATTATTGGAGAGGGTTATACGTCGCCTTATGGAGGTCCCCATGCGGAGGTGAACGCGGTCCGGTCAGTAATCGATCAGGTCGGAGAGGCGAAGGCAAGGGAGCTGTTTTCGGAGAGCACGATCTATGTGAGCTTGGAGCCCTGTGCGCATTTTGGGAAGACACCGCCCTGTGCGGACATGATCGTGGACATGGGTTTCAAGGAAGCTGTGATCGCTTGTTTGGATCCCTTTGCGAAGGTAAATGGTTTGGGCCTGAAAAAGTTGGAGGATGCGGGGATTAGCACGGAAGTAGGGGTTTTGGAGGATGAGGCTAAGTGGTTGAACCGCAGGTTCTTTACGAAACTGAAAGAGTTCCGTCCTTACGTAATCCTGAAATGGGCAGAAACGGCCAATGGGTATTTTGCACCTGTATCGGGGCAGCGCTGGATCAGCAATTCGGCAAGTAAGCAATTGGTGCATAAATGGCGTTCGGAGGAAGATGCGATCCTGGTCGGCAAAAGAACGGCAGAGCTTGACAATCCAAGCTTGACGGTTCGGGACTGGGAAGGACGGAACCCGAAGCGCATATTGATCGACAAAAATTTGGAACTTCCGGAAAGTCTTTCAGTTTTTGACGATGCAGCAGAAACCATAATTTTCAATGCTCAGAAAACCGATTGGCAGGGTAACCGGAAATATATAGAACTGGAGAATTTTGACCTGTACCTTCCACAGCAAATCCTTTATCAGCTGTATTTAATGGATGTACAGTCCATTATCGTTGAAGGCGGAAGAAAGACGCTTGACCTTTTTATTCAGGCAGGACTTTGGGATGAAGCCCGCATATTTGTAGGAGCCGAATCATGGTCTGAAGGCATCGAGGCTCCAAAATTAATTGGAGACCTGAGGGAAGAAATAAAAGTAGGTTCGGATCTATTGAAAATTTACCTTCCAAAATAAATCGAATCATAATTTTTCCTAGCAAAGCTTGCCCTCAATCTATTGGGAGGCTTAATTCATCATTTCATAAACTTGTTTTTAAAATTAAAATACGTAATTGAAAGTTAAATATATTATATTTAGCTATGCGTATATCCGAGCATATCCTACACTTTATTTGGCGTTATCGACTTTTTGCTCCATTTGATCTTTGTTGTACGAATGGGGATGAGATTGAGGTTGTTCAGGCGGGCAACTATAATACCGATGCTGGACCAGACTTTCTTCTTGCCCATCTTCGGATAAATGGCCAGGACTGGCATGGGCATGTTGAAATCCATGTAGACCCCAATGATTGGAACCAACATGGCCATCAAAAGAACAAGGCCTATAATGCAGTGGTGCTGCATGTAGTCTGGGAAGCCGGCTTGGATTGTTTTCTGGAGGATGGAACGCTCATTCCATGTTTGGAATTGAAGCCTATCGTTGAGGAATCCCTATTACAGAAAATTGAGAAGCTATTGCAGAATAATCATTGGTTGCCCTGTAGCTATGGAATGGATCAGGTGCCAGACTATCAGAAGATCCAGGTCTTGAACCGAATGGGGATTGAGCGATTGGAGCATCGCTATAAGATTGTGGTCCTGATGCTCAATAGCTATAGAGGGGATTGGGAAAGGGTCTGTTTGGGGATGTTGGCAGGTGCTTTTGGAATGAAGGTCAACAAGCAGTCTTTTCAGGACCTGAGCCAGATCCTGTCCTTGAAATTGATCCAAAAGATGAAGAATAACCCTGAGAATATACAGGCCTTGTTTTTTGGACAGTCGGGGTTCTTGAAGTCCTATAAGGGGAATGATCCCTATGTCATAAAGCTTCAGGCCAATTATGGCTATCTGAAGAAAAGCCAGAAGCTAATTGAACTTTCCGCCTTCCAATGGAAGTTTATGCGCATGCGGCCCTATAATTTCCCGACGATTAAATTGGCCCAGCTTGCCGCGATGTACTGTCGCTTTGCCTCTTGGTTTTCCCTGATCGTGGAAGCGAACAGTTTGGATGAATTAAAGGGATATTGCCAGCAATTGGAGATTCCAGAGTTTTGGAATACGCACTTTCATCTGGAGAAAGAATCGGTCAGGCACAATACCCGGATTTCCGAGCAGTTTTTCCATCTCTTGGCGATCAATAGCTTTGTGCCCATTTTATTTTCCTATGGAAAGTACATAGGGAACCAGCAGTATATGGATCGCGCCTTGCAATGGTTGGAGCAGCTGAAGCCGGAGGTCAATTCCGTTTGCCGACGTTATATGGGATTTGGCTTGGACCTGTTCAATGCACTGGAGACCCAGGCCGTGTTACATTTAAGGTCGGCCTATTGCAATTCCAAGCGATGTCTGGAATGTGGTATTGGGGTATCGATTATCCGAAAGGATTAAGCTTTTAGGATCTCAGCAATTTCAGGGAATCCTTTTTCTGCGGCCATATCGGATGCAGTATGCCCGAAATCGTTGCGGATGGCGATATTGGCGCCATGTTCCAATAGAATGATGATCATATCGATATTACCCTGTTGGGCGGCCAAGTGCAGAGGGCTGATCCTGGAGGATTGCAGCACATTGACTTCAGCACCGGCTTCGATCAGCATTTTGGCGATATTGTTCTGCCCGTTACTTAATGCCGAGTGGATAGGGAAGACCTGATATCCATTTTGGGAGGATGAATTGGGATTAGCACCGTTTCGCAATAAGATGCGAACGATATCTTCTTTTCCAAAGTGGGAAGCTATGCCTAGCGGGTAAAAGCCATGGGAGGAGAGTTCGTTGATGACATCAGGTTTTTGGTCAACCATAAACTGTACCTGTTCGGTCAGGCCTGCGGCACAGGCTTCGTGTATGGTGATGCTCTTGATATATTTGAGGATGACCTGCACGATCTGGCTTTTTTGGTAATAACAGGCCAAAAGCAGTGCTGAAATGTCATGGCTGGTGTTTTCCTTGACAAGGTCGGGGTTTTGGCTCAGTAATAAATCTAAATCTTGGTAGTTTCCGGTCTCAATATATTCTTCCAGTACTGTCAAACTCATAGTCCTTATTTTGCGTTACGAAATAAACAAAAAAAAGTTAAAATAAAGTTACTTGGGCCCTAAATTTCTATGTTTTGCTATAAAATATTTTAGGTTAATAAATGTAATCTATACAATTTTTTTTGTTTGGGTACGAACACTATTTAATTTTTGTAGCTGATTGTCTACAAAATAGGAAATCTACCACCTTGTCTTATAACTTTTCTGTTGATTTTTTTACTTTTGTAATGCCCTCCCCAAGGGCATGTTTTTCATAGGTAGATGTAGGGTCGAATTAATCTAATTCGACCCTTTTTTTCTTTAGGGCTCAAATTTAGTTTCCAATTAGGTATTTTTTGACTTAATGGGATTTGTTGAAACGGCTAATTATTAACTATAAAAGGGTTTTGCAGGTACTGTGGAGGAAGTTTCATAGATTTGTAACATGAGCAAAAGAAAAATTGTGGTAGCCATTACCGGCGCATCTGGTTCCATCTATGCGAAAGTGCTGTTAGACAAGCTGCAGCAGCTTTCAGAGCAGATCGAAGCTGTAGGGATCGTTATGTCGGACAACGCCAAGGACGTTTGGAAGTTTGAACTCGACAACGATAGTTACAAAGATTATGATTTTCCAACCTATCAGAAGAGTGATTTTATGGCGCCCTTTGCATCTGGTTCGGCAAAGTACGACTGCATGTTTGTCGTTCCCTGTTCTATGGGGACCATGGCGAGGATAGCACATGGGATTTCCTCGGATCTGACGACCCGAGCGGCCGATGTGATCCTGAAAGAAAGGAGAAAGCTCATTTTGCTGACCCGAGAAACCCCGTTGAGCAGCATCCATATCCAGAATATGGCCCTGATTACCCAGGCAGGTGGAATTATCTGTCCAGCTTCCCCATCGTTTTACAGCCGTCCACAAACCTTTGAAGAATTGGCCGCAACCGTTGTAGACCGTGCCCTGGATATCGCAGGATTTGATCTGAGCGGTCTAAAAACCTTCCGCTGGAGTGAATGAATTCATTGATCCTTTTTTGGATATGGCCAGCAGGTATTTTGCGAATAATGGGATATACAAGGATTCCTAAAAGTTTTTGTAACAGTATTCGTTGAATTTTGTACTTTTGTTTTTTAATGAAACAGCTGTTAATATCTTCGAATAAGGAGTTTTTATACTTGAAGAAGGTTTTTGAAAATGCTCATTGGAAAAGAACCTTTGGATGGCTAGCTGGTTCCCACAACTTAAACAACAGCATTCAGCACAATTTTTTGATTTTCAATTCAATTCATGGCTACAATATTAATTAATTCTGCGACTTTGGTTTCGGCAGGACATCCGCTGCATTTGTCTACTGTAGACGTACTTGTGAAAAATGGCAAGATCGAACAGATTGCCAAGAAGATCAAGTCGGACGACAATAAGCTTCAGGTGATTGACGGGAAGAATTCATTTCTTTCTGTAGGATTTTTTGACCTCAACGTTAATTTCGGTGAACCGGGTTACGAAACGAAGGAGGATCTTCAGACGGGAACTGCAGCTTCGGCAGCAGGAGGATTTACGGCAGTGGCCGTACAGCCGAATACCAATCCGCCAATCCACAGCCGTTCGGAAGTAGCCTTGATCGTCAATGCTGCCAAAGGAAACCTAGTGGACGTTTTTCCGGTAGGGACGGTCAGCAAGAAGCGTGAAGGCAATGAATTGGCTGAACTATATGATATGAAGGTCACTGGTGCCGTAGCTTACAGTGATGGTACGCACAGTATACAGCAGGCGGGTCTGATGTCCCGTGCCTTGCTTTATGCAAAAGGTTTTGATGGATTGATCATGGCATTTCCGGAGGATGACTCCATCGCCGCAGACAGTAAAATGAATGAAGGTGAAGTGAGTACCTACCTTGGCATGAAAGGTATCCCTAACCTAGCGGAATCCGTTATGATCTCTAGGGATCTTTTCCTAGCGGAGTATAATGAGGCGCCAATCCACTTCAGTACCATCTCTACGGAAGAAGCAGTTGACCTGATCAAAAAAGCTAAGAGTAAAGGGATTAAGGTGACCTGTGATGTCGCTGCACATAACTTGGTCTTTACAGATGAGGACGTTAAGGGTTTTGATAGCAATTATAAAGTAAGCCCTCCATTGCGTACCAAGAAAGATGTAAAAGCCCTGATCAAAGGATTGAAAGATGGCGTGATCGATGCGGTGGTATCACAGCATACTCCACAGGAGATCGAATTCAAGCAGGTGGAATTCCAGATTGCGAAAAATGGTATCATTGCGGCACAGACCGTCTTGCCATTGTTACTGAAGGCAGGTTTGTCCGCCGAGCAGATTGTAGAGAAATTAGCGGTTAACCCTAGGAAAATCTTAGGACAGGAAGTTCCTGTTATCGCAGAAGGAGCAGAGGCAAATTTGGTGTTGTTTAGTCCATCGAAAAAATGGATATTTGATAGTAAGACCAATAGATCAAAATCAGCAAACAGCCCGTTGTTCGGTCAAGAATTAACAGGTCAGGTATTAGCTGTAATTAACAATAATAAGTTGCACATCAATTAAATAACATATGGATACTAAAGTAAAGAATGCCTTAGAGGCTGCTGTAAATAATTATGCTAAGGTAGAGCAGATTGATGGACAGGATATCCTTCCGAGCTTAGCTTCCGCATTTGAATTAGATGCTCCATTTATGGATAAGGTAGAGGCCATGGATGCTGTTTTTGATGACAATCAACGCTTTGAAGAACTGCGCGAATATAGTTTTGACCTGTTGATGATCAACTTCTTTGCAGAGGATGTCCAGAAATTGGAAGAGGACTATCTCGATTCAGAAGAATGGGAAGCGATCGAGGAGGAAACTCTTGATCGTGGCTCAGAACTGTTGAATATTCTATTATACCTGAAAGAATGTGAAGATGACGAGGTTGAACCTTCGTTGGATGATTTCTTGAAGGAGTTCCTTTTGGTTGAAGAAGATGAATTTCAGGATGAATACAGGATTTATGAAAAGGTAATTGCCAATCAGATCTTGATCGATAGCGACTATAATGAAATCGCAAAAGTGGCCAAAGGGCTTTCTGAGGATGATGAATTGGTTGATTTATTCTATCCTTTGATTTCTTTCTTCAACGAACAGAAACCAAATGCAGGACAGTTGGAGGAATATGCGCAGGCAGCTCCGAATAAGGCATTAGACCAAGCGCTTCTGCAATTAATCATAAACTACAACTCATAAATTATGGATTCAATCAACGCTACAAATAATGTAAGGAAACAAGCCGTGATCAATGGCGTCATCTTAGGAGTGATATCCTTTGTTCTTTCCATTATTTCCCTTTATTTTTCGAAATCAGCTACATCGATCGTTACTTCTTCGGTCATCAATATTTTCGTTAGTTATGCGGTTTTCCTTGCGATTGCTGTATTCTTTATCCTGAAATTGAGAAAAGCTAACGGTGGGTATTGGGATTTTTCCACGGCCCTGAAGAATATCTTTATTATGTTGGCCATTACGGCTGCCATAGGTCTTATCGGTATCAATATATTCAATATGGTTTATCCAAGCTTACAGGTAGAAGCTATTGAAAACACGCAGAACCTGACCATTGAGATGATGGAAGCCAATAATATGCCTGATGAGCAGATTGATGCTACCTTGGAGATGTTGGATCAGCAGAAGGAAGCCTTAGGTTCCTTGTCGATCGGGCAGATCCTGAAGGGATTGGCGGTTTCCTTATTGCTTTACTTTGTATTGGCCTTGATTTTTGCGGCAATCTTCAAAAAAGAGAAGCCCATGTTCAAACCTGCAAGCAGTTCAGATGAAGCACATCCTTGGCAAAACACAGATAACAACGATAATAACGCTTAACAAACGCTAACGTTTATATGATAAAGGTATCATCCAAAAATGATACCTTTGTTCTTTATTCATTATGGACATTTCAGTAGTAATACCTTTATACAACGAGGAAGAATCACTTCCTGAATTGACGGCTTGGATTAAGCGCGTTATGGATGCCAATAATTTCACTTACGAAATCGTTATGGTTGACGATGGCAGTAAGGATAGTTCTTGGAAGGTGATCAAGAACCTGAAAAAGGAGAATGAGAATGTTATCGGTATACGTTTCAGGAGGAACTATGGGAAATCGGCGGCGCTTAACGTTGGTTTTGCAGCGGCGGAAGGCGATGTGGTCATTACGATGGATGCTGACCTTCAAGATAGTCCTGATGAGATTCCTGAGCTTTATGACCGGATCATGAACCAAGATGCTGACCTGGTTTCAGGTTGGAAGAAAAAGCGGTATGATCCATTGACAAAGACCATTCCTACCAAGTTGTTCAACTCTGCTACGCGCAGTATGTCGGGTATAGACAACCTGCATGATTTCAACTGTGGGCTGAAAGCCTATAAGAAAGATGTGGTAAAGAGCATAGAGGTTTACGGTGAGATGCACCGCTATATTCCTGTACTGGCCAAATGGGCTGGTTTTAGCAATATTCAGGAGCAGGTCGTTCAGCACTATCCCCGGAAATATGGTACGACCAAATTTGGTCCGGGACGCTTTGTAAAGGGATTTCTGGATTTGATGTCCATATTCTTTGTAGGAAAGTTCGCCAAGAGGCCCATGCACTTCTTTGGACCTTTAGGCGTTATCAGTTTCTTACTGGGATTTTTCATTACCATCTGGTTGATCTGTGAAAAGCTGATGAGCATCGCCAATGGTACCGTTTATAGAAATGTGACCGACCAGCCATTGTTCTTTTTGGCATTGGTGGCCATCATCATTGGATCACAATTATTCCTGACTGGATTTGTTGCCGAGCTGGTATCGCGCAATGGTTCCGATAGGAATAAATATCATGTAGACGAAGTCATCTAATATGTTTTTTTCCATCATCGTTCCTCTCTATAACAGACCGGTTGAGATCAAGGAAATGCTCAGTTCTTTGTTGGACCAAACCTACAAGGAATTTGAAGTGATCATTGTGGAGGATGGATCCAAAAATAATTCGGAACATATTGTAGATAAGTTCAAAGACAGACTGGATATACAGTATTTCTTTAAGGAAAATGAAGGTCAGGGATTTGCTCGGAACTATGGTTTTGAAAGAGCAAAAGGAGATTTCTTCATTGTTTTTGATTCTGATATCATTGTTCCAGAAGATTATCTGCTCAAGGTAATCGAAGGGATTGAAAAAGATAAACTGGATGCATTTGGTGGTCCAGATGCAGCACATTCTTCTTTTACGGCCATACAGAAAGCGATCAGCTATTCGATGACCAGTCCGTTTACCACAGGCGGTATCCGTGGCAATAAAAAGCATGTCGGACAGTTTCATCCCAGAAGTTTCAATCTAGGGATCAGCCGTGCCGTTTGGGAGAAAACTGGGGGATTTAAGCTTTCCCGTCGCTCCGAGGATATCGAATTCAGTATCCGGATGATCAATTCCGGCTTTAAGGTTGGTTTGATTCCAGATGCTTTTGTTTACCATAAACGAAGGACGAGCTTTGCTCAATTCTATAAGCAGACCTATAATTTTGGAAAGGGAAGGATCGATATTTACTGTCTGTACCCGAAGGAATTGAAGCCTGTTCATGCCCTGCCTGCCGTATTTGTGTTGGGCTTGGCTTTCTTGCTCATGATCGATGTCATCAACCTGTTGACCATGGACGAGATCTATTTTTTACATATCCTGGGCCTGATAGGCAATTCTTTTCTAGCGATCTATACCATATTACTGTTTCTACATGCCTTGGTCAGTACCAAGAGCCTGAAGGTTGCCTTCTTGTCGGTGATTGCAGCTTATACGCAATTGATAGCGTATGGATCTGGATTCCTGAGCCAATATGCCCAAAAATTTATTACGAATAAAAAGGCTTCAAAGAATTGATAAATTCCTGATGCTTTATTAAATTGTGATGAGGAGATACTATGATTTCATTAACTCAAGGAAGTTTAGATAAATTAGAAACCCTGTTCAGTGATCTTGGCTATAAACTGCGCTATGAGAAGGGATCGTTCCGGACCGGTGCATGTGTTCTGCAGAACGCCAGGGTGGTGGTGGTAAACAAGTTCTCGACCGTGGACATGAAAGTGGTTTCCCTATTGCAAATCTTGGAAACCATGGAAGTGGATGAGAGCTTGATCCAAGAAAAATTAAAGACTTTTTATCAGCAAATAAAAAAGACAAAAATTACGGTTTGAGAGTAACATTTTTAGGTACAGGAACCTCGCAGGGAGTTCCGGTTATTGCATGTCCATGTGAAGTCTGCCATTCGGAGGATAAGCGAGATAATCGCCTACGTTCTTCGATATTGCTGGAATACAATGGCTATTCGGTCATTGTGGATACAGGACCTGACTTTAGGTACCAGATGTTACGCCAGGAAGTCAAGCGCCTGGATGCCGTATTAATGACGCATTCCCATAAAGACCATATTGCAGGTTTGGATGATGTCCGTGCCTTTAATTACCAACAGCAGCAATCCATTCCGATCTATTCCAATAAGGCGACCCATGATGCCTTGAGGAAGGAGTTCTACTATGCCTTCAGTGATTATAAATACCCCGGAGTGCCTCAGCTGGAGCTTGAGGAAATCTTTGCCGGGCAGGCTTTTGAGCTGTACGGAAAATCAATCCTGCCGGTGGAGGTGATGCACTACAAGATGCCGGTTCTGGGATTTAGGATGGATAATTTTGCCTATATCACCGATGCCAAGACTATATCTGAGGAATCCTTTAAATTATTGGAAGGAGTGGAGGTTTTGGTGATCAATGCTTTGCAGCGCGAACCTCATATTTCCCATTTGACTTTGGAGGAGGCTATCGAAGTTTCCAATCGGATACAACCCCAAAAAACCTACCTTACCCATATTTCACATCGTTTTGGAAAGCACGTGGAGATAGAAACCATGTTGCCGGACGGAATTTATGTGTCTTACGATCAGTTAGTTATTGATTTATTGTAAAAAAATATGTCTGTTTAAAACAATTTGTTTGAATGACTTGTTTATCCTAATGAAAATTGAATCATTGAATAAACTATTTTACAAAACACAAATTTTAACTACTATGGGAAATATTTTGTATTTAATCGCGGTTATTCTCGTCATCATTTGGGCAATTAGCTTCTTTGGAGGTTATGCTACTGGCGGTATTATTCACATTTTATTGGTTATTGCCATTATTGTGATCTTATTGAGAATAATCAGAGGCAACGCTTAAATTTTATTAAATAACAGTTGAGCAATGGCTATGTCTTCTTCAAAGGTAATCTTCAGGTTCTGTTGATCTCCGGGGAGCAGGTATAAGTTATTGCTCAACTTTTCTACAACAGATGCGTCATCTGTAAAAAAGCTTTCCTCAGGCTGTTCATAGGCTTCGATCAGTAGTTTGCCCATAAACAGTTGTGGCGTCTGTACCAACCAGACGGTTTGCCTATCCACCGCATGGCTTTGTTCCTGCATCCCCATCCTTACAGAATTTGTACTCTGTACAGCAGGGATTACCGCAGGTCTATCCAAGTTACAGGTCGTATATAACTCATCGATCAATTTGCCGCTCAACAATGGTCTAGCGCCATCGTGAACCCCAATTTTAGATTCTAACCCCAGTTGGGTACTTCCCTTAATAAATTCAATACCATTTTTTACGCTCTGGAATCTCGTGTTTCCACCTTGAGTCACCTGATGCGGGATGTTGAAATCATATTCTCTGCAGAGTTCCTCCCAAAGACCAAACATCTGTTCGGAAAGAACGAGGATAATTTCGGGCTTGGTCTGTGAAGAGGCGAATTTCTCCAGGGTATGCATGAGGATGGGTTTTCCATCCAACAGAAGAAATTGCTTTGGGAGATTTCCTCCAAGCCTAGAGCCTGTTCCAGCAGCAACGATGATGACAAAATGGGTAGACATAGCTTTGATATAGCGTTTAATAAAACAAAGTAAATAAAAAGGAATAAAAAACGCAGGTCATTGACCTGCGTTTTTCTTATTTAAGGAGTAAATTATTAAATAATCAACATAGCGTCTCCATAGCTATAGAAACGGTATTTCTCTTTTACGGCAACTTCGTATGCATTCATTACATTTTCATATCCTGCGAAAGCTGCAATCATAACCAAAAGGGTAGATTGTGGAGTATGGAAATTGGTGATCATCGAGTTGGCGATGCTGAAATCATAAGGAGGATAGATGAACTTGGAAGTCCAATCATTTGCTGCTTTCAAATGTTTGTCGGCAGATACTGAGGATTCGATAGCGCGCATGGATGTTGTACCTACTGCACAGATCTTGCGTTTGTTATCGATACCCTTATTAACGATGCGAGCAGCTTCCTCAGAAATGATATACTGTTCGGAATCCATTTTATGTTTAGTTAAATCTTCTACTTCAACCGTACGGAAAGTACCAAGACCTACGTGAAGGGTTACTTCAGCGAAATCTACGCCCTTAAGTTCTAAGCGTTTCATCAATTCGCGGGAGAAGTGCAATCCAGCGGTTGGCGCTGCAACGGCACCTTCGTTTTTAGCGTAGATAGTTTGGTAGCGGAATTTATCTTCAGGAGTTGCTTTTCTTTTGATGTATTTAGGAAGAGGAGTTTCACCTAAGATCTCGATGTTCTTACGGAACTCTTCGTCAGTACCATCAAAAAGGAAACGGATGGTACGGCCACGGGAAGTGGTATTGTCTACTACTTCGGCAACCAAAAGATCGTCATCTCCGAAATACAATTTGTTACCAACACGGATTTTACGAGCAGGATCAACCAAAACGTCCCAAAGGCGTAATTCTTTGTTCAGTTCCCTCAACAAGAATACTTCGATAGTCGCTCCAGTCTTTTCTTTATTACCATACATACGAGCAGGGAAAACCTTTGTGTTGTTCAAGATCATGACATCTTTATCATCAAAATAATCCAGAACATCTTTGAAGATCTTGTGTTCGATTTTTCCACTATCGCGGTGTAAAACCATTAAACGAGATTCATCTCTTTGTTCTGAAGGCTCAGATGCTAGCAATGACTCTGGAAGATTAAAGTTGAATTGAGATAATTTCATGTTATTCTACTGATGTATTATGCCCTCTAGCCTTACTGGGGCTAGATTTTAAAAAGGCTTACAAAATTACGAAATTAAAAGCTAATTATACCCTTTTTCTTGTATTACAACAATTTAATGATAATATCGGGTAAAACCATGTAGCTATGACTGTACATTTTAGTACATGTTCAACCGAATTTATTTAATAACATTGATTTCTATAAAATATATTGTAATTTAAAACTGACATTTACACTGTCTATTACCTATTTAGATTAATTTTTTATGACAGATACAACAAAGAAGGGCGATTTTGCAAATGATTTAATACCTAACCCTGACACACTAGACGATGGAATCCATCACGTTAATAATCCAGTTCTCGACCTTCCCAATATAGAAAAGCTTTATTTAACTGCTGTTAAAGGCTATACGCAAGACCGAAACGCGTTTTATTTTTCGGATGGGCGATCGAAAGTGGAAGTGAAAGTTTTTTCAGAGGATATCATCCGAGTGCGATTGGCACCTGAAGGTTCTTTCTTGGTCGATTTCTCTTATGCCATCAGTTTCAAGGAAGATAACTACGTGAGTTATGAACTTTTGGAAGATGCCGAATATTACAAAGTAAAAACGAACTCTACGATATGCTTGATCCGTAAATCGGATTTTACCATTTCCTTTGCGGATACGAACGAGAAGGTCTTGAACAAAGACCATTCGCCAATGCACTGGGAAGAGAATGTAGATTTTGGTGGTTATTATGTCTATTGTTCTAAGGAAGTTGCTGCTGATGAAGCTTTCTTTGGACTGGGCGATAAAGCTACCAACCTGAACCTGAGAGGGAGAAGGGTGAAGAACTGGAATTCGGATACCTATTCCTATGCCTTCAATCAGGATCCACTCTATAAGACGATCCCGTTCTATATGGGGGTAACCGAAGGTCAGGCCTATGGAATCTTCTTCGACAATACCTTCAAGACTTATTTTGACTTCGCTGCAGAACATCAGGACCAAACCAGTTTTTGGTCTGAAGGTGGAGAACTGCTATACTATTATATCCAAGGTCCAAAAATGATGGACGTGGTAAAGCGCTATCATAAACTCACCGGCACCCATTATATGCCTCCAATGTGGGGCTTGGGCTACCATCAATGTAGGTGGAGCTATTACCCAGAGAATAAGGTTCGTGAAGTTGCCTATGAATTCAGAAAACGTGAAATTCCTTGTGACGCTATCTATTTGGATATCGACTATATGGATGGATACCGTTGTTTTACTTGGAACAAGCGCTATTTTCCAGATCCTAAAAAGATGATTTCGGACCTCAATGCCAATGGATTTAAAACGGTGGTGATGATCGATCCGGGCATCAAGGTGGATGATAGCTATTGGGTTTTCAAGCAAGGTCAGGAGAACAACTATTTCTGCCGCCGGGGGGATGATTATTTCATGGAAGGGTTTGTATGGCCAGGAAGGTGTCAATTCCCTGATTTCACAAATCCGGAGGTACGGACATGGTGGGGCACACTATACAAAGGTTTGGTCGATGATGGCGTTGCAGGTTTCTGGAACGACATGAATGAGCCCGCTGTATTTGGTAGAGGGACTTTCCCGAATGATGTTAGGCATCAATTTGAAGGACATCGTGGTTCGCACCGTAAAGCGCATAACGTATATGGTATGCAGATGGTCCGCGCGACTTACGACGGCCTGAAGAAATTATATAAAAACAAACGTCCGTTTACCATTACCCGTGCTGCCTATGCCGGTACGCAGCGGTACTCATCGGTATGGACGGGTGACAATATCGCTACTTGGGAGCATTTGCGCATCGGAACCTTACAGTTACAGCGTCTTTCGGTTTCTGGACTTTCTTTCTGTGGAACCGATATCGGTGGATTTACCGGTGAGCCAGATGGTGAACTGTACACGCGTTGGATGCAGTTTGGGGTGTTCTCTCCATTTATGCGGGTCCACTCGGCAGGTGATACCCGCGATCGTGAGCCTTGGAGCTTCGGACCAGAATGGGAAGCGATCTGTAAGAAGTTTATTGAATTGAGATACAAGTTGTTACCCTATATCTATTCAACATTTTGGTTGCAACATAAATATGGTGAACCTATCTTAAGACCGGTTGCCTTGATGGAACAGGAAAAGGCCAAAAATATGGTCCGTGAGGAGGAGTTTGGTTTTGGGAATCAATTGTTGGTTTCGCCAGTCCTTCATCCTGGTCAACAGAACAAAATTGTTTATTTGCCTGAAGGAACCTGGTATTATTATTTTGACAACAGTTTCTATGAAGGTGGTCAGGAATATACCATTGATACGCCATTGGATGAGATGCCATTCTTTGTCCGTGGTGGATCGATTATTCCTGAGTATCCTGTGATGCAGTTTACTGGAGAGCGCAGGGTGGAGTCATTGCGATTGAACCTGTACTATTCCGAAGGTGAACATGCATCTTACCTATATTCCGATCATGGAGAAACCTTTGCCTATGAACAAGGGGTCTATGTGGAGAAGAATTTTATTGCAAGCTGTGATGCCAAGCAGGTCAGCGTGATTCAAGGTGAGGAAGGGTTGTATACTCCATATTACAGCGATTTCCATCTGTACCTGATCGGTTTGCCATTTGAGCCAAAACAGATCACGGTAGACGGGGTCAAAACCGCTTTGCAGAAAGATGAGCAAGGAAACAGTTTTATTAAATTAGAGCGAGATTTTAAAAAAGTAAATATTCAATAACTAGCTAAAACCTACTTAATTATGCCTCAACCAGTTGAAGTACACTCCTTATTGTCCGAATTTGATGTTTTCTTATTCAAGGCAGGACGGCATTATAAGCTTTATGAGAAATTTGGTTCTCATGAACTTCTAATTAATGGGGTAAAGGGAGTATATTTTGCGGTATGGGCACCCAACGCCCAAACAGTGTCGGTAGTCGGAAACTTTAATGGATGGAATCCTCATTCGCATCAATTACAGGTTCGATGGGACAGTTCGGGCATTTGGGAAGGTTTTATTCCTGGATTGGAGAATGGAGAGGTCTATAAATACCATATCCATTCCAATACTGGGGAGCATCTGGAGAAGTCTGATCCATTTGCCCTGCATACCGAGATACCACCGAAGACAGCATCGATTGTTGCTACAACATACTTTGATTGGAATGATTCAGAATGGATGTTCAGTCGTAGGGAGCATAATGCACTGGATAGGCCCATGTCGGTCTATGAAATGCATTTGGGCTCTTGGCTTCGTGATCCTAAAGATCCAGATCGTTTCTTAAGCTATTTAGAAATTGCAGAACAGCTGATACCTTACATTCAGGAAACTGGTTTTACCCATGTGGAATTTATGCCTATCATGGAGCATCCATATTATCCTTCGTGGGGATATCAGATTACCGGTTATTATGCGGCGAGCTCCAGGTTTGGAGGTCCACAGGACTTGATGAAATTGATCGAGCTGTTGCATGAAAGCCATATTGGCGTAATCCTGGACTGGGTGCCTTCGCATTTTCCGGGAGATGCCCATGGGCTCTATAATTTTGATGGAACCCACCTGTATGAACATGCGGATCCTAGAAAGGGTTTCCACCCCGATTGGCAATCCTATATATTCAATTATGGAAGGAATGAGGTTAAATCGTTCTTGATCAGTAATGCCTTTTTCTGGCTGGATCGATATCATATCGATGGATTGCGGGTGGATGCCGTTGCCTCCATGCTTTATCTGGATTATTCAAGGAAAGCTGGTGAATGGGAACCTAATGAGTTGGGCGGAAATGAAAACCTTGAAGCAGTGGCCTTCTTGAAGGAATTCAACGAGGCTGTTTCCAAATATTACCCCAACGTGCAGACCATTGCCGAAGAGTCTACTTCTTGGACGGGGGTGAGCCGTGCCACCTTTAATGGTGGACTTGGGTTTGGAATGAAATGGATGATGGGCTGGATGCACGATACATTAGCCTATTTCAAGGAAGATCCTATCAATCGTTCCTACCATCATGATAAGCTGACCTTTGCCACCGTATATGGATTTACGGAAAACTTTATGCTGCCTTTATCGCATGATGAAGTGGTATATGGCAAGCGTTCCTTGGTCTATAAAATGCCTGGCGATGAATGGCAGAAGTTTGCCAACCTCAGGGCATTATACCTATACATGTTTACTTTTATAGGAACGAAATTGCTCTTCATGGGTGGGGAATTTGGTCAGACTGCAGAGTGGAATGTCAACCAATCCTTGGACTGGCATCTGTTGCAGTACAAGCCGCATTCTAGTCTAAAGAATTTCGTGGCGAAATTAAATGAGATCTATAGAAAGTATCCAGCACTTTATGAGAAAGCATTCAGTCCGGAAGGGTTTTTCTGGATAGAATTAGGGGACAGGGATCAAAGCGTCTTTGCGTATTGCAGACGTGGGCACGATATGGTGAACGACCTAGTGGTCATCCTCAATCTTACGCCTGTTGTCCGGAGGAAATTTAAGTTAGGTGTGCCGCATCCGGGAAAATGGGAGCTGATCCTGAACTCGGACGATCAGGCATATAATGGCAGTGGCGTATCGGTTAAGAAAGAATTGATTACAGAAAATGAACCTTGGATGGGGCAGGAACAAGCCATTGTCGTAGACCTGCCACCATTGAGCGGTTTAGTATTTAAAAGAAAATTCGGAAAATGAAAGTCATACATTTAAGTGTAGAATGTTTTCCTGTCGCCAAAGTCGGCGGATTGGCGGATGTGGTGGGTGCCTTGCCTAAATACCAAAGGGAATTAGGTATTGATGCATCGGTCATCATGCCCTACTTCAACAGGAAGTTTGTACAGGATCATGAATTTGATGTGGTAGCCCGTGGAGAATTCCCACAGGGTTCCAGTGTATTGACCTATGAAATATTAAAGGAGAAAAAAGATGAATTGGGATTTCCGTTGTTCTTGGTGAAGATCCCTAATCTTTTGGACCGTGAAGAGATTTATTGTTATCAAGATGAGGCAGATCAATGGATTGCCTTTCAGCATGCGGTTCTCCATTACCTAAAAAGCAATGATATTCATCCGGATGTGCTGCACTGCCATGATCATCATGTAGGATTGGTTCCTTTCTTGACCAAGTGGAGCAATGAATTCAATGTCTTCAAGGGTGTAAAAACGGTAGTGACGGTCCATAATGGACAGTATCAAGGCTGGATGTCCTGGAGCAAAGGGATTATCCTGCCATCATTTGATACCTGGAAATGGGGGTTGTTGGATTGGGATGGTCTGATCAATCCGTTGGCCACCGCCATAAAATGCTGTGATGCCTATACCACCGTTTCTGAAGGTTATCTAAAGGAACTGTTTGTGGATGCAAATGGATTGCAGGATTTGTTTTCAGATGAACGCTCCAAGGCCGTGGGCATAGTCAATGGTATTGACACCTCTTTTTGGGATCCAGAGATCGATGCCTTAATCGATCATCAATATTCCATGGTAACCGTGAACCAAGGGAAGGCTGAGAACAAAATGACCTTTTGCAAAGAATTTGGTCTAGATCCGAGCAAGCCTCTGTTAAGCTATATCGGTCGATTTGCCACGGAAAAAGGAGCAGATATTTTGCCTGAATTAATTGAGAATCTTTTGAAGAAAAACTCAGGGAAATTAAGTATATTTATACTAGGCTCTGGTGATGCGGGTATCCAACAATCTATAGAGGCTATCGCTCCTAACTATAAAAATGATCTAGCAGTATTCTTTGGGTATAATGAGCAATTGGCTCACCGGGTTTATGCAGCCTCAGACCTGTTGATTATGCCTTCGCGTGTGGAGCCCTGTGGATTGAACCAACTGTATGCATTAAAATATGGGACCATTCCTGTCGTTCGCAAGATAGGGGGGCTAAGAGATACCGTAAAGGATGTAGAAGAGGGAGGCTATGGCTTTCTTTTCAATGATGTAGAGGCTGATGAAGCTGCTGAGACTGTGAAAAGAGCAATCAAATATTTGAGTTATGCTGATAACTTGACGAAAACAAGGGATGCTGCGATGGTATTGGATTATTCTTGGAACAAATCGGCAAAGAAATATATAGAGTTATATAACCAATTACTTAAATGATATGTCGCATAAAGTTGTTTCTATAGTACTAGGTGGGGGTCGAGGAACCCGCTTATTTCCGTTGACAGACCAACGTTCGAAACCAGCAGTTCCAATTGCAGGAAAGTATAGATTGGTTGATATCCCAATTTCCAATTGTCTTAATTCTGGCTACAATAAGATATATGTACTGACGCAATACAACTCGGCTTCATTAAACAAGCATATCAAGAACTCCTACAACTTCAGTATTTTCAGTAAGGGTTTTGTGGATATATTGGCTGCAGAGCAGACCAATGAAGGTGATCGCTGGTTTGAAGGTACCGCCGATGCGGTTAGAAGGACCCAGAAGAACTTGGTGAATGTGGACTATGATTACGTGCTGATCCTTTCGGGCGATCAACTCTATCAAATGGATTATTCGGCCATGGTGGACTTCCATGTTAAGAACGGAGGGGAAATCACCATTGGAACCATTCCAGTAACGGCCAAGGAAGCTCCAGGTTTTGGAATCCTGAAATCGGATGAAAACAATAAGGTCATCTCCTTTATTGAAAAACCGACCAAGGACCTTTTGGAAGACTGGACCTCGGAGGTGCCTGAAGAATTGGAAAAACAAGGTAGAAACTATTTGGCTTCCATGGGTATCTATGTGTTCTCCAAAGGAGTGATGTCGAGGATGTTGGCAGAGAACAACGGAATGGATTTTGGAAAAGAGATTATTCCAGATGCAATCGAAAGTTCAAATGTATTGAGCTATCCTTTTGACAGCTATTGGACCGATATCGGTACGATCCCTTCTTTCTTTGAAGCGAATATTGGATTGACAGATGATATCCCGGAATTCAACCTTTTTGGCGAAACGGTATATACCCGGGCGCGTATGTTGCCACCATCAAAAGTGTCAGGTACTACCCTGAACAATGCAATCATAGCTGATGGATGTATTATCTTGGCTGAAAAGATCCAACGTTCTGTGATTGGGATCCGTTCTAGGATAGGGGAAGGAACCGTGGTCAAGATGACCTATATGATGGGGTCGGATTATTATGAAGAATTAAATGAAGTTGTACAATTAACTTCATCCCAAGCTCCGCCACCAATTGGAGTAGGTGAGCGCTGTTATATCGAAAATGCCATCTTGGACAAGAACTGTAGGATTGGAAATGATGTGAGGATTAAAGGTGGGAAGCAATTAAAGGATGGGGATTTTCCTGAGTACACAATTTGTGAAGGTATTATCGTCATCAAGAAAAATGCTGTAATAGAACATGGCAGAACCATTGGGTTCTAGAACTATAAGATTTAAAAAGAAAGGCTATCCCACTCGGATAGCCTTTCTTTTTTATGTTTTTATTGTTGGCCTTTTAATACCAATTCATAGATAAAGTAAATGATCGCCAAGACAATGATTGCAATGATGATTGTTTTCTTGAGATTGTTAGCTGCTGGCTGATCATCTTTCTCTTTAACGACTGTTTCTGGAACCTTTGTAGGGTCTACATCTTCGGCGTTATTGATTTTGTTTCCTTGTTCATCTTCTTTTTCTTGCATCGTTATTCTCCATTAGTTTACTATTCTTAAACAAATAAAGAGATAAATAGTTTGAGATGGCATGTTAGTCAACAGATTCGCGGATTAAGCCATAATCAAGGGCCATTTTTATGGCCGAGCTCAAGTTGCTGGTCTTGAATTTTTCGATCAGGTTCTTACGATGGCTCTCCACAGTGTGGTGGCTAATAAAGAGCTTTTCTGCAATTTGGGTCGTCGTCAGTCCCTGTGCCGCTTCAGCCAATATTTCCTTTTCCCGACGGGTCAATTTTGGGACACTCTTCAGTTCCGTACTGTTTTTCTTATCGATGATCAGTTTGGTCTGTTTGCATAGAAATTTCTTTCCAAAAAGAATTTCTTGGATGCCAAGCTTGATCTCGTCAATGGAAGCATTTTTCTGGATATAGCCATGCGCCCCTTCCTGAAAAGCGCTGTTGATCACAGCAAATTCATTGTGAACACTGAGCATGATGATCTTAAGATCCTTATGTTTTTTGATCAATGGACTGATCAATTCCAATCCATTCGCATCAGAAAGGTTGATGTCCAATAGCAAGACATCAATCGCAGTTTCTTCCAAAGCCTTTACCAAGACCTGCGCATTGGGATAACAACCAATGATATTTAAATCTGGCTCTTGGGCAAGGATGTTCTTCAAGCCTTCGGATAGTAAAGGATGGTCGTCGGTGATGGCGATATTTATCATGTTTGTTTGTTTTTTGGGATATTGATTTCAAAGCTACTACCTTGACCGATATCAGATTGTACATTCAAATTACCTTTCAAGAACTCTACTCTTGATCGTATGTTCTGCAAGCCTGCAGATTTGTTGCTGTGATTGTTCCTGTCAAACCCTTTTCCGTCGTCCTCAACGGTGATATGGTATTCGGAGTCTTCCTCAACAAGCTGGATAAGGATTTGGCTAGGGTCCGCATGCTTAATGGCATTATTGACCAGTTCTTGGATAATTCTATAGATGACCAGTTGCTGGTCAAGATTCATGTTGTTGTTAAAATGCAGGAATTGGACATCGATTTCCAGATTATCATTGCACATGCGTGAGGCATAGTCATTCAAGGCTTCCTGCAAACCAAACTTCTGCAATAGGTCTGGTGTCAGGTTGTGGGCAACTCGACGGAGTTCATCAACGGCCATATCCAATTGGGTGATTCCCTTTTGCATCTTCTCCTGGATCTCAAATGATGTTTGGTCGTTCAGATGGGATAATTGCAGTTTGGTTCCTGATAAAAGTCCTCCTAAGCCGTCGTGTAGATCGCGTGCAATCCTTGCCCTTTCTTGTTCTTGCCCATCCAATAGGGCAGTCAGCATGGATATTTTCGCATTTTGTCTTTCTTGTTCGATGGCAAGGTTGTGAAAGTTCTCCCTTTGTTTCATATGTTTCAGGCGCTGCGTATAGGCATAGAATAGGACCGCCAATAGGGTTAAGGCTGCGATCATCAAAGCAATGTAATACGTGTTGATTTTATCCTTTAAGCTGATTTCTTGTTGATAATTGCTGATTTCTTGAGCTCTGTTCTTGGCTTCCAGTTTAGACATCTGAATTTCCTGAAACTGCTTCTCAGCAGTCAGTTTGGAGACCTCCAATTCTTTGGACTGATTGTCCTGGATCAGGCGCAAGTTTTCCAGTTCCTGCTTCTGCTGGATTCCCAAAGCTGCCATCAATTGGATCTGCTGTTCTTTCTTTTCAGCTTCTACTTGTAAGAGTGCCAGTTCTTGGTCCTGTTTTCCTTTTTCATACTGTGCTTCAAGACGCTTGCCTATACCCAGCTTCTCCTGGTCGTAGACATTGGTAAACAAGGTAATGTATTCTTTATAATAATTGATGGCCTCCTGATAATTTCCCTCTTGCTCACTGATATGTGAAAGGGTGTTATAGATGCTCATCAAGATCTGTTGATCCTGTACCTGGGATTTGTTGATCTCTATCAGTGATGATAGCAAATGTTCTTTTGCTTTTTTGAAGTTCCCGTTAAGAAGTTCCAGTTCTGACAATATCCCATACGCCGAGGCAACCAAATTGTACTGTTTGGATTCCAGTCCTTTTGTTTTTGCCAGTTCAGCATACTGAGTTGCTTTATCCCTATATTCCTTAGGATAGAACTTAAAATAGAGATGCGAAAGGTTATTGGCTACAAAAGCTAAGTTTGAAGGTATTGGTATCTCATTCTGTTTTTCCAGATAGGTATTCAAAGCTTTTAGGTAGTATTCTTCCGCTGAGTTCCTAAATTCTACATGTTGTTGGTCTTCTAGATATTTCTGTTCATACATATAGCCCAATGACATGTAGGTGTCAAAAATGGTCAGTGGATCTTTCTGCTTCAGTGCAATATTCAGCGCTAGTTTGCTGTATTTTTCCTGCAGTTCAAACTCATTCCAGTTCGCGTAAATAGACGTCAGCTCTTTATAGACATTTGCTTTTCTGTTGAAAAGTGTATTCGATTGTTTGGCCTGATCGTAATAACTTAACGCGATCATAAACTGCTTGACTGCTTCTGCCTCCTGTTGTTGCCTTGCCAATATCCATCCATAGCCGTAATAGACATATCCTTTGGTTTCGATGTCCTTGCTGCGGTCTACCAATGACTTCGCCTTCAAGATGCTTTGCCTTGAACTTGTCGTTTCTTCCATAATCAATTGATTGATGGCAAGAATGGTATTGAGATAGGCAGAATATCGGCTGTCATTTAACTTGCTGGCAACGGCGATATCTTTTTTAAGTAGTTTGAAGGCTTCATCTTCCTTTTGATTGAAGAATAGCGCTTGCGCCAGCTTTCCGGTGCTGAAGAATTTTTCAGGATCGTCGGTGTTGTATTGATTATATTCTTTTTGGAGTTTGTCCAGGATATCCTGAGCCTTTGCCGAATGGGGAAGGAGGGCAAGAATGTTGAATAGAAAAACATAAAATATAGATAATAAGACTTTTCCTATGTTAGTGTTCATTCTTGCTTTCTGTTTGTGTATTGACAAAAGTACATAAACAGAGCCTAATTAAGGACTCTGTTTATGCTTTCGTTCGATTAGTTGATGTTTACTTTTTCACCTTTGGTATTGATATAATACACATCGCCATCATCCGTATCCATAACTGATGCCGTACCATCTTCGAAAGAGGAAACACTGCTAAACTTAATAGGGATGACTAACTTTCCTTGATTATTGATATATCCGAATTTTTCACCCTTTTGAACAATATGCAATGGGTCTTTTTCAGAAAGAGAGATCATATCGTAGCCTTCTGCAAGTTTTTTGTTCTGTTTGATATTGTACATTACATAATGATCATTTTCAACCGAAACAAAAACTTCGGCGTTGAATTCCAGGATGAGAGGATAAGAAATCGGAACGATAACCTTTCCTGTTTTGTCCAAGATTCCGGTTTTATCACCAACGGTAGCCGATAAGTATCCGTGGCTCATATGGCTCACCATATCATATTGAGCCTTGATAACAGGCTGGTCATTGGCACCAAGGATCCCAAACTTGTCGTTTTCGGAATAGATGTACTGTTGGTATTCTGCGTCATACACTAGGAAATCATACTTGAAAGGAATCTTGATGTTACCATCTTTATCCATTGAACCATATTTGCTATCCAAATTGATTACTGTGCTTATTCCTCCACTGAATTGATCAAAAAAGGTATAATCAGCTTCGGTAATAGGATTTCCATTTTCATCCATTAAGCCTAATAGCTCGGTGTCCTCATCTTGGTATAAGTAACGGTCTTCATCAACCTGCGGGACTGCTGAAAGGCTATCTGCCGCATCTAAATGCTCACCCTCTTCCTCGTCCACAACCAATGCAGCATAGAAAGTAGGAATCTCAAATTCGGTATTGCTCAGGCTTTCTTCGGTAATATTAATTGCAGTAAATCCAGTCTCGCCAATAGTAAGTTCCATTACCGCTCCAGGTAGATCTTTAAGGAACATGAATTGATCCCAATATAGGTTTGGATGTTTATCGGAGTACCAAACTTCCATCTTAGTATAGTTATCACCCGAAAGGTCAAAATCTCCATTCACTACGGCCATCTTACAAGGAATGCCTGCTATGGTTTTAGTTTTTCCCTGGACGAATTCAAATTCTACGTCTGATTCCACATATAGCCTTCCAGCTTCACCATCATTACCTTCATTGTAAATGTAATACTGTTCGGATTCTGGAAACAACAAGAAAGAGCGATCTGTCTTTTTGTTGATAACCTGCAATCTAGTGGGTGATTCATTGAGCGAAGTCTTAATAAAAGTGTCGTTGAACCAAGCCCTCAATGAATAATTGTCTGAAGTGTTTGCTTGATCCTTTTGTTCTCCAATTAAAATAGTGCGATAGTCGATTCTGTGAAGCTTTTGCTCTTGTGCCAACAATGTTAGATTGCAAAAGCTAATAAGTAAAATAGAAAATAATAGTTTTTTCATTAAATATGATGTTATTCCACAAAAATGGGCAGATTACGGCAGAAAAACCATCCCTGATAACAGCTAATTTCGTTGGTTGCACGGAAATAATAGCCTGATTTTATGAAGTGGACATTGTATAGCTCCGGAAAATAAATTTAGTAAGTATTCCTACTCAGTGGTTTTTAATATGTAAGTAAACTACTCCAAGCAATTATTTGACACTTCACCTCTTTTTCTATGATATAACATGTGTGGAGAATCAACTTTTTAAGATTATTAAACTTAAAAATATGCTTAAAATAATGTTTGTTAAGCAACGAGAATATTCTGTGTTACAACATTTATTCATTATTTTCTCTAATATCCTTTTTAATTGAAAATTAGTTATAAGATTAACTAAAGGGTAATTATTAAGCTTTAATTATGTTAACTTTTTAGATGAAGTAGCGAAACCTTTTTGTTATTTTTGAATTAACTAATTGTACTTGATAAAATATATTTAACATCTTAACCTACTATTAACAAACATTTAATAATAAACCAATATTGTAAAACCTTTCTTTGCTCGCAAAGAAATTGTACTTAAACCATGAAAAAGAACTACACCTACCTGCCCATTTTAGTGGGCTTATCGCTTCTTTCTTGGTCTGCTGCTCATGCTACATATAAGCATGTCCCACTAGAGCGGACCTATGAAATCAGTCAGAACATTATTCGAGGTAAAGTAGTCGCAGAAACAGGTGAGGCTGTTGTCGGCGCATCAGTGAGTAATGTCACGATTGGGTCTAGCACCCAAACTGATGAAAATGGAAATTTTGAACTCTCCGGTTCTGTGGGAAACGAACTGAGGATTTCCATGGTCGGCTATACTGCTAAAACTGTTACTGTTACTGGACCCCAAGTAAATGTTACTATTGTTGCTACCGATCAAAACCTTGATGAGGTCGTGGTTGTGGGCTATGGTAAGCAGAAAAAAGTGAACTTAACAGGTGCAGTAGCACAGATCGATTCCAAAGTATTGCAAGATCGTCCTGTAGCAAATGCAACCCAAGCTCTTCAAGGGGCTGTACCTAACTTGAACATTAATTTTACCAACGGACGCCCAGGGGGTGAAGGAAAGGTAAATATCCGTGGTTTTGCTTCTATTAACTCTGCAAATGCTGCTCCACTTGTCTTAATAGACGGCGTTCCGGGGAATATCAATACCATCAACCCTAAAGACATTGAATCGATATCTGTATTGAAGGATGCTTCCGCGGCGGCCATCTATGGTGCTCGAGGTGCCTTCGGTGTTATGCTTGTCACAACCAAAAAAGGACAAGCCGGAAAGATGACCATTGGCTATAGCAATAATTTTGGAACTTCTGACCTTACTGTTAACACGGATTTCATCACCAATGGCTATGATGCTGCCGTATTGAATGATGAAGCGTTTTTACGTGCAACTGGTAACCGATATACAGGTTATACCGATGAGGATTATGCCGAATTACTAAAGCGTAAAAATGACCCATCTTTACCTTCCGTGGTAATCCAAAATAGAAATGGAAAGGACCAATACGTGTATTATGCCAATACGGATTGGTGGAATACTTTCTATAGGGATAAGATGAATTCTATGGAACATGCCCTAACTTTTTCTGGTGGATCTGAAAAAATGGACTATTACATCTCCGGAAGAATGTACCAGAAAGGTGGTCTGATGAAGGTCCAGCAAGATAAGTTTGAAGGATACAACCTAAGAGCTAGATTGAATGGGCAAGTAACAGATTGGTTAAAAGTGAGCAATAATAGCCAAATTAACTATCAAAACTATACTTTCCCAGGATGGAACAGTAGTGTAGATGCCAACAATAACTTTATCTCCACAACTGTGCATGCATTACCTTCCTATGTTCCTCAAAACCCAGATGGTACGGCTACATACAGAACGGAACTGAACAATTATAATATCGGTGATGGTATCATGGCAGATTTACTTTACGGTAAATCCAAAGGAGGGGAGAAGGAATATGAATTTATCAACCTTTTTGAAGCTGTCGCTCAAATTATGCCAGGCTTGACCGTTACTGGTAACTATACATTTACCTACAATCCGATTGATAAATTTAATCGCAGGGTTCAGGCTCCATGGTCTGTTTATCCAGGCGTGATCAATTATTTGGGAAATGATCAGCTAGTTCAAAACTTAGAGAATTACAAGAAACATTCCCTTAATATTTTCGCCAATTTCAACAAAAAATTTGGTGATCATAATTTAGGAGCTACAGCAGGTTACAACCAAGAACTGAGTACCTGGAGAAATGTAGGTGGAACCCAAACCAACCTCTTATCGGAAGACCTTAATGACTTTAACCTAGGTACAGGCGTGCCATTATTACGTGGTGGCGAAGAATCTTGGGCATTACAGGGGTTTTTCGGAAGGATAAATTATGATTATAAAGGAAGATATCTTTTAGAAGTAAATGGTCGTTATGATGGGACTTCCAAATTCCCTTCAGGTCAACAATTTGGTTTCTTTCCATCCTTTTCAGCAGGATGGCGTATTATGGAAGAACCTTTCTTAGAGTCTGTGAAGCCTTATATCAACGAAGCTAAATTAAGAGTTTCCTACGGTTCTCTAGGAAATGCTCAGGAAGCTTCGCCTTATGGTTATATCCCGTTATTAGGTGCTGGAAACTCAGCCTACATTACCAATGGTGGAAGAACACAATTCTTAAGTTCACCGTCGCCAATCTCTGGAGATTTAACCTGGGAAAGAACCAGTACCTTAAACTTTGGTGCTGACTTTGAATTTGCTCAAAGTAGATTGACTGCATCCTTTGATTACTTTATCCGCGAAACCTTGGACATGTTGATCCCTGGAAAAACATTACCAGCAGTATTCGGTGCTAGTTCTCCGAAAACGAATGCAGGAGATTTAAGAAACGTAGGATGGGAATTGTCATTAGCATGGAGAGATCAATTTGAAGTTGCTGATAAACCTTTTGGCTATAGTTTCGGTCTTGGTCTGTCGGATTCCAAAGCAAAGATTACCAGATTTGACAATAGAGAAATGTTGTTGAACAACTATTATGTCGGTCAGACATTAGGTGAGATCTGGGGCTATAAGATCGACGGTTTGTTCCAAACCAATGAAGAAGCTGCCAATTGGGATGTAAATCAAGATCGTATTGATGCTCGCCGTCTTTCAGCTCCTGGAGATTGGTCTAAGCTGCAGGCTGGAGATCCAAGATTTGTGGATATCAATGGGGACAAAGAAGTAAACCAAGGGAAAAATACCCTAAGTGATCCTGGAGATCAGGTTATCATCGGTAATAGTAGAGCGAGATATAACTTCGGTTTAAACTTAGGTGCCAACTGGCAAGGTTTTGATGTCTCGGCATTCTTCCAAGGTATCGGAAAACAGAACTGGTGGCCAGGTTCCAATGCGGATAAGTTCTGGGGACCTTATTCAAGACCTTATTACTCATTCGTTCCAAAAGATTTTGTTGAAGATGTATGGACTCCTGAGAATCCAGATGCATATTTCCCTCTATTGCGTGGCTATATCGCTTTGGATGGTAACAGTTCCCTGAATGTAAAATCAGACCGTTATCTGCAAGATTTAGCTTATATCCGTTTGAAAAACCTAACCATTGGTTACACTCTTCCAAACGCTATCATGAGCAAGTTGAAACTGAGCAATGCAAGGATTTATCTATCTGGAGAAAACCTGTGGACAGCGACTAAACTAAGGTCAAAATATATTGACCCAGAACAAGCAGCTCAAGAATCTAACGGTAGAGCTTACCCTTATTCTAGAACATTTTCTTTTGGACTTGACTTTACTTTCTAAACCCATGAAAAACTCATTAATATTATATGTTCTACTTGCTGTTCTAGTTACAGGATGTAGTAAGGATTATTTAGATAGACAGCCGGAGGCAAATATCTCTCCTGATGTCTCTTTCAAAAGTGTCAAAGATCTTGAATTGTTCAGCAATTCATTTTATGACGGCGCCCTTCCATCTGCTGAAGGAATCTATAACGAGGCAATTGATAATATTGTTAAAACAACCCTTCAGGATGAATTAACGGGAAAAAGAATTGTCCCTGTAAGTGGGGGTGGCTGGTCTTGGACCCAACTAAGGAATATTAATTTCTTCCTTGAAAACTGCTATAATCATCTTTCAGTTCAGGATGCTGCGCCTTATGCAGGTGTAGCCAAATTCTTCAGGGCTTATTTCTATTTTGATAAGGTTAGACGTTTCGGAGATGTGCCTTGGTACGGAAAGGTTCTTGATGTCAATGATGAAGAGGAATTATCGAAAAAACGTGATTCCAGAACGCTTATTGTTGATTCCATCATGGCAGATTTAGATTTCGCCATCAAGAATATGTCAGACGCAAAGTCCGATGAAAAAGCAACAAAATGGACCGCCTTGGCACTTAAATCAAGAGTGGCCTTGTTTGAAGGTACTTTCAGGAAATATCATACGGAATTGAACCTGCCAAATGCAAATAAATACCTTGAAATGGCTGTAGCAGCTTCTAAAGAATTAATGGATGCTGGTCAGTATAGTCTATATACAGGTGCTGGTGTTGATTCTTATGGTAAACTTTTCAGCTCTGTCAATAGCGTATCCCAAGAAGTTATTTTGGCCCGTAAGTTTTCGGATGCCCTACAGATTTGGCACAATGTAAACTATTATACCATTACAGCTTCATACGGTAAGCCAGGTCTGGAGAAAAACTTGGTCAACTCCTACTTAATGAAAGACGGAACACGCTTCACGGACAAACCTAACTATGATAAAATGACCTTCTTGGAAGAGGTAAAAGATAGGGATCCAAGGTTGCATCAAACCATTAGAACTCCTGGCTATACCAGAATAGGAGGGGCAGCACCAATAGCACCTAACTTTGGGAATTCCGTAACGGGCTATCAGTTAATCAAATTCGTAGGTGATGTGAAATATGATAACTATAATCGTTCTGAAAATGATATGCCTATTTTCCGCTATGCTGAAGTTCTGTTGAACTATGCTGAAGCTAAAGCTGAATTGGGAACTTTGACCCAAGCGGATCTTGATCAATCCATTAACCTAATCCGTGCAAGAGCAGAAATGCCAACATTGGTATTAGCAGCGGCAAACAGCAATGCAGATCCGTATCTGGCCAAAGATTATCCAGCAGTTGCTGGCGCCATGAAAGGTGCCATCCTTGAGATCCGTAGAGAAAGAAGGATCGAATTGGTTATGGAGTCTTACCGTTGGGATGATATTTTGAGATGGAAAAGCGGTCAATTGATCACTCGTCAATTTAAAGGGATGTATTTCCCAAGCATTGGAAAGTTTGACCTTGATGGTGATGGTAAAGAAGATGTTTGGATTTACGAAGGAACTAAACCAACAGCTCCAGGCGTCCAATTGTTAAAATTAGGATCAGAAATCTTATTGGAAAACGGGAAAAGTGGAAACGTGATAATCAATGCCCATATCAAAAAAGTATTTGATGAGGCTAAAGATTATTTCTATCCGCTTCCGATCCAGGAATTGGAACTCAATAAGAATTTAACTCAAAATCCAGGCTGGAAATAATGTTAATATTAAATAAATGAATAAAGCCGCATCTTTTTGATGCGGCTTTTTCTTATGCAATATCTTCAGCTTTAGGGTTGTTAAGCTTGGAATGTTTATAACCATAAAAGAAATAAACCACTAATCCTATTGCTAGCCAGATCAAAAAGATCACCCAATTGCTCGTACCTAGCTCGGTCATCAAATAGAGATTGATCAGGATCCCAATCACAGGTAGCAACGAGAAATTGTATTTAAAAGCCATAATAGCAAGTACAATCCATACAGCCCAAAAGATCAAAATCAACGATTTATGCTCCAGGATATACAAGAAATCCAAGTGTTGCCATTCATGGATGGCTTCTTGGTTAAATCTCCAGATCAAAGCCCAAGCAATCACAAAACCTAATCCGATCAGGTATTTGCCGTTTATATAGGGAACTCTAAATTTAGATTGCTTTGATAAGCCTGAATAATCCATATAGAGTACACCCGCACAGACTAAAATAAAGGCAAAGAAGGTACCTACGGAGGTTAGATCCACAAAGAAATCCATCTTGAAGAACATGGAAGGTATAGCAACCACAAAGCCTGTCACGATTGTCGCAAAAGAGGGGGTCTTATATTTTGGATGGATAGTAGCAAACTTCTTCCAAAGCAGGCCATCACGACTCATCGTCATCCAGATCCTTGGTTGAGCCAATTGATAGACCAAAAGAGCACTGGTAATCGCAATGACTGAGGTGACTGAGATTATCCCAGCTAAATAATCGACTCCTATGTATTTAAAAACAAATGCCAAGGGATCTTTTACGTTCAGTTCCGTGTAATTCACCATCCCTGTCAATACCAAAGTTATCCCTACATAAAGAACGGTACAGATCAATAAGGTGATGATCATCGCCTTAGGAAGGTCCCGTTGGGGATTCTTGCATTCTTCTGCAGTGGTCGAAATTGAATCAAATCCAATAAATGCAAAGAATACAGCTGCAACTGAGCCTAATACGCCCTGGAGACCATTTGGAGCAAAGGGTACCCAGTTTTCAGGATTGACGAAAAAGGCGCCACCAATAATGATAGCCAAGATTACACCGATCTTTACCATGACCATGATGTTACTGGCTCTTCTAGACTCTTTAATGCCTCGGTATACCAACCATGTGATCAAGCTGATGATAACCCCAGAAGGCAGATCAAAAATAATAGGTACTTCACCAATCCGAGGGGCAGATTCATAGGCCTTCAGACCCAACTTATCCGCAACCGTCAAAGCTTCCGGTCCTAATTCAACTAACTTCTGATGAGCTTCCAAGGCATATTGGGGCGCCATAGAAAGCCATGCAGGGATATGAATCCCAAATCCTTCCAGCATGGTAACGAAATATTGCGACCATGATATGGAAACCACAATATTGGAAACAGCATATTCTAAAACCAATGCCCAACCAATAATCCAGGCGAATAGTTCCCCAAATGCAACATAAGCATAGGTATAGGCACTACCCGAAACTGGAATGGTACTGGCAAATTGAGCATAGGAAAGAGCCGTAAATACGCAGGCAAAAGCAACAAACACAAAAAGTAGAGAAATGGCAGGGCCACCCTCAAAACTAGCCAATCCGATGGTGCTGAATATTCCGGCACCTACGATGGCAGCAATTCCTAAGGAAACTAAGTCTCGAACTCCAAGGACCTTGTTCATACTTTCGGACTGACCCTTTTCCTTGATGATCAGTTCTAGACTCTTCCTTTTGAAAAGCTTATTTCTCATTAGCGATTAATTATTTGGTGAAGTCAACAAAAGTAGATATAAAAATGAAACCCTAGAATGATATTTATAAGAAAATCATACTAGGGTTTCTGAAAATTTATTGAATAAAATATTTCATTTATGTTGTGGCCGAGTAATTATCTAGTATTTCCTGCGTAGGTACAAAGAAAAGTGTACCTGTTTCCGCAGTACTGAAATCCAATATCCTATCATAATTTCCTACAGGATCCCCCAAGAACATATTTTCCAACATCTTTTTCGTTGTCGAGAATTTACTGGCGTAGGAAATAAAATACGTGCCGAATTCACCTTTTGAAGGATTTGAAAACGGAAGGTTATCCCGCACAATCTTTAGGTCATTCCCATTCTCATCTGTAATACTGGTCAATGCACTATGGGCATTCTTTGGCTTGACTTCATCCGTCATCTCCACATCCGACAATTTGTACCGACCAAATACCTTCTCTTGCTCGCTTGTAGACAGTTCTTCCCATGCCTTAAGATTGTGGATGTATTTCTGTACAAACTGATAACTCCCACCTTGATATTGAGGATCTTCTTCGCCAACCAATGCAAATTGAGCTCGTTCATCCCCAATCGGATTTTCTGTTCCATCGACAAAGCCAAGGATGGAACGGCCATCCCAATACCTAAAACCATGGACCTCCACCAAATTGTCGGCAACAGGATTGATGATATCGTAGATATCCTTCGCCATCTCATAACAGATGCCAGCATTCTCTGCGCGTAGATGAAAATGTAAATCTCCCTCCGTAGATACGGCAGTATGTTTTCCTCCAACAATCTTTTCAAAAGTCTTCAGTTCCTTGGGAAGGGGAGTAGGCATACCTAATTTATTCCAAGCATCATAACCGATCCCCATAATACAACTGGTCCTGCCATTTGGCGTACGAACCACAAATGAATGGTTCAAATTGGAAACCAGTGCACAAAGCCTTTCAAAGACAGCCTTATAATCTGTTCCATCCTTAAATTTCCAAACTGAAAAAATGGTGTTGTTATTGGGGTAATCCGTAATGTTTTGAGATATTGATGCCATAGGTGAATTTAATAATAGTGTTAACCTAATTTAAGCATTCTTAACAAGAGATAAAAGTTAGCCTGTAAATTTTATTGAAAGAAAAAAGTACTGCGTTTTAGGGCAGTACTTAATGCATTGTGATGAAAAAAGCAGAGAAATAAATCCCTGCTTTCTCAATTAGTAATTTATAACCTTATCTAATTCTTTTTCATCGATGGTAACTTCATTTAGATAACGCTCTAAGCTATCATCCAATTCTTTCATCCAAGGTGTATGGTGAGGTTCAGCGCTTGTGCCATCCATGACCGACTTGTAAACCTGATCCCTGTAGTTCAGGATATTGACCTCCTTGTCGTTTAACCAGCTTTTAAACATCTCTGCCACACGATCTAAATCGAATGCAGGATAATCCGTATAACTGATCAAATTCTTGATGTAATCTGTCTGGAAATCTACATGCTCAGGACCAGTTACGGTTTTAGCCTCGTAATCCATCCACTGTTTAATGTCGGCATCTCTTTCCTCTTTAGCTGGGAAATCAACTCTCCCCAACATATAATCCCTTGCAAACCATGCCTGAGTATCAAACATGTTGAATGTATAGTATTGGTCTTGCATTCCTAAGAATATAAGTCGCTCATTTTCATTGAATACTACACCTTTATATAAATTGTCTGGATACAGACAGTTCTTCGTCTTTAAACGCAAATCATCCGGTAGGAAAGGGAACTTGTGCTGATATCCTGTACAAAGGATTACAGCGTCATAATCTTCAGTTGTTCCATCTTTGAAATAAGCAGTATTGCCATCAAAGTGAGTTACCAACGGTTTTTCCTTGATTCCTTCTGGCCATTTCGTGCCAATTGGGTTTGTCCTATAGGAAATGGTCACCGAGTCACTGCCATGTTTGAAACATTGAACCGCAATATCCTCAGCAGAATAACTACTTCCGATCAACAACAACTTTTGTCCAATAAATTGATCCGCACCACGGAAGTCATGCGCATGCATCACGGCACCTGGAAAGTTATCAATACCTTTAAAATAAGGCATATTAGGTGTTGAGAAATGACCTGTACCTACTACAAGATAATCGAAGTACTCCTCGAATGTCTCATTCTTTTGTAGGTCATCAAATACGACCCTAAATTGTTTTTTATCTTCGATATAGTCAACCCAGCGAGCTACCGTATTGAATTTAATATAATCTCTTGCGTTACTTTTCTTAATTCTGCCTTGAATGTAGTCAAAAAGCACTTCACGTGGAGGATAGGACGAAATTGGCTGCCCAAAATGCTCCGTAAAAGTATAGTCTGCAAATTCTAGACATTCTTTTGGCCCGTTGGACCATAAGTATTTATACATGCTTCCATGTAATGGTTCGCCAAATTTCCCTACACCCGTTCGCCAGGTATAGTTCCACATGCCGCCCCAATTATCTTGTTTTTCATAACATTTAATTTCTGGGATGGGATTACCTTTTTTCTGTTCTGATTCAAATGCTCTTAACATAGCTAAACCACTAGGGCCAGCTCCAATAATTCCAACTTTAAAATCTGTCATATTTTATTCTTTTTATAAATTTTTTAAATTTTTCAATGTGCCATTATCTGTAGATAGATGCAATAAGGCTGTAATGATTCCCATTAGGGGAAATAGAAGGCGTGTTGATTTCTTTGGCAGATAATTACCAAATATTCGTGACGCTAAAATTAAAGGAAGTAATAAATAGGTGATGCTGAATGATCATTATACACAAATGTGTTTTTTTCCTTCACTGTTGCAAAGGTACGAATAATATTCATTAATTAAAAATATTAACGAAATAATATTCGGATTAACCAATGGTTTTATCGGAAAACCAATGATTAATATTTGGTTCTGTTAGGAATTGTTTGGCAAATTTGACCGTTCAGAAATTAAATCCAATTGCCTGCGCCCCTGTTGGTTTTGGTATATGATTTGCTTTTATCGGGTAGGATTTACCAAATTAATTCTAGCCCCATTTTCAATTAAATTAAGGGATTGCGTGATTTTGAGCAAAATCTGTTTATTTTAGGAGTAAATTAAAAAAATCATATATGGCATCAGGAATATTCGCGGTTTTGGATGATATCGCCGCTCTTATGGACGACGTAGCAGTTGCAAGTAAAATCGCAACTCGGAAAACCGCAGGTATTTTAGGAGATGATTTGGCCGTGAATGCCGAAAAAGCAACCGGATTTTTAGCATCTAGGGAACTTCCGGTCCTCTGGGCAATTACGAAAGGCTCCTTTGTCAATAAGCTGATTATCGTGCCTGTCGCCTTATTGCTCAATGCTTTCCTTCCCGTAGTGATTAAATATATTTTATTGATTGGTGGTGCTTATTTAGCTTTCGAAGGAGCGGAAAAAGTTATACATTATCTTTTTCACCGGAAGAAAGAAGGGCAGGAGGTCATTCAGGAACAAGCTTTGGAAGGAGAAGCAGCAGAGTCTGCAAAGGTTAAATCCGCAGTCACTACTGATTTTATCTTATCCGTGGAGATCGTAATCATAGCATTAGGAACTGTACTTGAAGAAAGCCTTGCCATTCAGATCCTAACGGTTTCTGTGGTTGCTATCCTTGCTACGGTGGGTGTATATGGTATAGTCGCCCTGATCGTGAGAATGGATGATGCCGGACATAGCCTGATCAAGAAATCGAACGATAAGGGAATAGCAGCTAAATTAGGACACCTCTTGGTAAAACTTTTACCGATTGTGATCAAGGCCTTAGGAGTAATCGGAACAATAGCTCTATTATTGGTTGCAGGGGGTATTTTTGTGCATAATATCGATTATTTCCACCATTTCCTTCCACAGGTTCCTTCAATCGTGAAAGAATTTGGAATGGGTCTTGTAGTAGGTTTTATTGTATTGGGAATTGTTCTCCTGGTCAAGAAGATCTTTGGGATAGGAAAGGATAAGCATTAATTTATTTGTGGGGCGGGTTAATTTTTAGCAATTTGCGCCACAATAGGTCCTGGCCTAAACCGAATAAAATTTCTACAAGAAATAGTATAGATTATTTATGAAAAAGATATTAAACATTATTTGTTTCGTTGCTGTTTTAGGGGCATTTACTGCCTGCTCCAAAGAGGATGAAGAAGTAAAGACTCCAAAAGACACTGCAGAACTGATTGGAAAATGGGTTAAGGTTGATGGAATCCGTAATTCAGATACTATTATCACCGAAGGTCCTCATTTGGACACCTTAAAAATGCTTGAATTCACAGCGGATAATAAGTTGACGGTGAGTCGTGGACAGTTCTGCGTTTTCACGGTTGCAAAAGATAAGAGCCAATCTGGCGATTTTGAATATTATTCAGTAAACAATAGTATTTACCCTGGTCTCAATGACAGGATTAAATATAACCAAGGCTGTACGAATGGAATGCCTGTATCTCTTCAAGGCAATGTTTTACGCATTGGATTTCCTACGGATGAGGCTTCTTACGAAGAATATATGAAAGTTATACCTGCAGAAACCCCAGAGGTTCCTGAAACCCCTGAGGTTCCTACAGAACCAACTCCTGTTGGATAAAAAAAGACATTTGAGGAAAGCCCAAAATTAATTTTGGGCTTTTTTCATTCTAGTTCCAATAAAATAAAAACCCCCGACCAGGTGGTCAGGGATTTTTTTATATGGCCATCCGCCATGTTATTGTTAAACATTTCTTTATGCTTAGAGATGTAGTTTCATCCCTTCGTGACTTGCTCTAAAACCCAGTTTCTCATAAAATTTCAAGGCATCTGGTCTTACTTTATCTACGGTGAGTTGAAGGACATGGGCACTTTTTTCTTTTGCTCTTCGGATCGCATATCGGATCATCTTTTCGCCATAACCTTTAGACCGCTCTGCTTTATCAATCCTAACCCCTTCGATCTGGGCCCTGATTCCTCCACGATAGGTCAGGTATTGGATAAATGTCAATTGCAAACAGCCAATAATTTTGCCATCCTCAGTTTCCATTACCAAAAGCTCTTGGTTTTTGTCCTCATTGATCTTATTGAAGGCCGTAATGTACTCCGCAGGAAGTGGATGCCGATAAGCCTCGCGCATGTTCCCTAACATATCGTCCGAAAGTAATTCTATGATTCTTTCTAAGTCCATAATATGGGCTTTTCTAAACTTCATGGTAGATTTTCCTATGTTTGCATAGTAAATGTACGAAAAATCTGGAATAAAAATAAAAGGATAAAAAGAAAGAATATTTTTTTTGACATATCTTAATAAGGATCTCGGAACGGAGCAATGTTCATCATGAAAAGGTTAAGGACTTTATTGGCGTTCAGTTCGTTAACCAAATTTTAACGATGACAGAGTCTAAGGGAGGAAACGTACAGATTCTTTACTACTTGTTCAGAATTGGAAACCTTCATTTCATCACAAACAAATTGTCTGATTTTCAATTTTTAGCACTTTATTACATTAATCTTCCATCTTATTACATTTTCACCTGCTACTATTGTAATTTTTTCTAAAATTATGTAACTTGTTGATAGATAGTTTGTTGGTGGATATTTATTTATCCATTACTCCCCATTTATCAACAATTTAATTAACATTTTTCGAAAAACACTTAGTATAGGAGGTATATCATGGAAAGTCTAAAATTTGAAATTGGAAAGGTTTCTCTGCATCAATTAAACAGTGTCAAGGACGCATTAAATGAAATAACAAATATCAACGATTGGCAGATTGCCCCTTATGTGGATGGATATTTGCTTTCTGTAAAGGGCATCAATATTGTAAGTTATTCCATATTAAAATCCATTACTGCACTGGGGATAAATGCAGAACAACTTTATGAAGAATAGGTTCTTCAGTACGAGCTTGAGTCAAGGGATTCCCTTGACTTTTTTCGTTTAATTGGATTGGGCTGTAGGTGTTAGATTGTTTGCTAGTGTTTGTTAGTTAAATGCTCTACCTAGTTAATAGTATACACATTTAGTTTTTTCCTTAAGATCCTTCGGATGGTATGTATCCTCGTTTTTATTGTTCCTTCTTTAATATCCATTGTCTCCGCGATTTCATAGTATTTAAATCCTTCTAGGTACATATTTATTATCTCATAATTTTCCGCTGATAAAGACTTGATTGACTTTTCGATATCGCCTAAAACAAACCTTGATTCAGCATTGTTTTTCGAACTTCGATTTTCCCCAGTATAGGTGAGTTCTTTTTCTGCGGTTCTGTATAAATTAAGGCGTCTATATTTATTCAAATAGATATTTTTCATGATCACATATAACCAAGCAACTATTTTAGGGTGATTGATAAATTTTTCTATTGATTTCAGGGAGCGGATGAAAGTTTCTTGAACCAGCTCCTCCTTTTCGTTTTGATCTGTAGTGAAGTTATTAGCCAACCGATTTAAAATTGGTGAATTCTGCACAATCACATCATTAATTAGATTTTTCATGATTGAATGTTATATGTTATGTAACATTATAACGTATTGTTTATGAGCATGTTTTGCGCTGTTGGGTACATTATGACAAAACAGGTATTAAAATTTATTTCAGGTATTAATCTCTTGCTTGATCTGAAATTTTAAAACTTGAATTTATAGGATTGTACGGTTTCGAACTGTTAATTTCCACTCAACACGAAAGTTGAAGGGATTAGGATTCTTTTGTTACACTTAAATTTGTAGCGAAATTGCGACAAATACCTGAAATCAGTTAAAAAGTACTGAATTGTCTTTAATTCAAGCATGCCCCAAGCTGATAGCGATTAATTTTAGTTAATTTTAATAGCTTAATTAAAAAGTTAACTAAGTATTGCCGATGAAATATAAAGTTGATTTAGAAAGATAGAGTTCTTAATAAATTAATGTAAATAAGTAAACTAATTAAAGTACAAAAAGAAAAGGTTAATTAGTCATGCTCACTACAAGAAAAGATTCATTTCACAATTCTGTTAACAATAAAAGATATACACTCCTCCAAGAAGATTGTAAAAGTGATTTTTTGTGCTTTGATGTCTTCTTTAAGGAAGGGCCCTTTGCAATTCTTGTTTTAGACAAGAACTTTCATGTTATACGTGTTAATGGGCGATTTGATTACATATTTGGGTTAAAAGGAAAGGAGTTAATATCTAGAGATATTTTTGAGTTTTTGAACTCAGAAGATGCATATAGATTAAAGGGGATTTTTGAAAATAGAGATGAGTCCAGAAAACCATTGTTGGTCAATCTGAGATTCAAGAAAAACAGAAGTTCCTTCCTAAAAATTGAAACCTTTATTAAAAAATATATCAATCAGTTCCAGGACCCGCATTATTGCATGCTCCTTTTTGATAAGAAATTTTATCCCCACCATCATTGGGTGGAACTGAAAAAAGAAGTGTTTCAGGCCATTGTTGATACCCAAGAACAAGAAAGATATAGGATAGGAACCCAGTTACATGATAGTGTAGCCCAAACCCTATATGCCATAAAATTAAACCTTCAGCACCTTGAAAAGGATAATGTCGGTAGTAAAAATGAAATGCAGAACATTAAACTGATGTTGAACGATGCTATTGCGCAAATACGGAATATCTCAATCGACTTGGTTCCTGCTGTCCTCCATGATTTTGGACTCAAGGCTGCAATCCAGTTTATGGTTAACCGAATTGATATGTCGGATTTCAAAATTACCACTGTCATTACCAAGAAAGTTGAGGAGGTAGAGCAAGAAGTTAAGTTAGTGATCTATAGAATCGTCCAAGAACTATTGAATAATTGCCTGAAACATTCCAATGCAAATAAAGTCGCTGTAAAAGTAGGAATGAATGAAAATAAAATTCAAATAATGGTTAAGGACAATGGTGTTGGCTTTTCTGAGGAGTTAGCAAATAGCATGAAAAAAGGAATTGGATTGAGGAGTATTAAAAATAGAATTGATTTATATCAAGGTGAAATAGAAATTTTGGAATTAAAAAAAGGAACCGCAGTGGACATAACTTTAAACGTATTTTAAAAAATGGGCGAAATTAAGATACTTTTAGCTGAAGATCATTTAGTGGTTAGAAATGGTATTAAGCTGCTTTTGAATTCCCAAACAAATTTTAATGTAGTGGCCGATGTCAGTAACGGCATGGACGCCCTGCAAACATTAAGTTCAGATTTAGAGGTCGATATTGTCATAACTGACCTCGGTATGAACAATCTTGACGGTTTACAGCTTATCCAAGAAGTTACCGCAAAATACCCCCATATTAAGGTCATAGTACTGACTATGCTGGACTGTGAACAGCATATGTTCAAGGCTTTTGAATATGGTGCAAAGGGCTATTTGGTTAAAAATGTGGGTTCGGACGAACTTATTTTCTGTATCAATCACGTGGCTCAGGGCGGGAAGTACCTATGCGAAGAGCTAGCTATTGGATTTATCAATTCTGGTATTGAAAAAAACAGGAGCAAAGACCTCGAGTTTGATCCGGTAGCACTTGATCTGACATCCAGGGAATTGGAAGTTTTGGAACTCTTAGGTGAAGGCCTCACAAACCTAGAAATCTCTAAAAAATTGTTCTTATCTAAACGTACCGTTGAAGGACATAGGCAAAACCTAATTGATAAAACAAAATCTAAGAATACACCCGCACTGATTAAATATGCCGTTCTGAACGGCTTGATTCAATAATTTCTAAACTTTATCAAGGTTCGATTTGTTCTTCCATTGAATATGTCGAACCTTGATCAATATAATAAAAAACGTGATTTCTCCCAGACAGCCGAACCTCAGGCTATAAAGGAAAAAATCAAATCTGCTGGCCAGCATTTTGTCGTTCAGAGGCACCATGCCAGTAGGCTACATTATGACTTCAGACTAGAAATCGATGGCGCACTGAAGAGTTGGGCCGTGCCAAAAGGACCATCCCTAAACCCTAAGGACAAACGATTGGCTGTGCAGGTCGAAGATCATCCATTAAGCTATGGCTCTTTTGAAGGCCATATTCCCAAGGGAAATTATGGCGCAGGTACAGTTAGTATCTTTGATGAAGGAACTTATGTCCCCTTGGAAGCAGCGTCGGATAAGGATTTCCTAAAGCAATGGAAAAATGGAAACATCAAGTTTACCTTGAAAGGGAAAATCCTGAAAGGTGATTTTGCTCTCGTCAGAATGAATGGAGCAGATTCCGACAATTGGCTTTTGATCAAACATAAAGATGAATTCTCTTCGGATAAACCCTTTGACGCGGAAAAGTTGGTCAGTGATTCCGTTAAGGCTGAAGGGAAAGACTTTAAGAAAAAATCAACCAAAGCTAATTCTGGAACTGTAAAAAAAAAGTCCCAAAGCATCGAGGATAAACAGCTGAAACCCATGCTCGCAAAATTAAGCCAATCCATTCCTGATTCCCACGACTGGCTATTTGAGAAGAAATTTGACGGTTTTCGCTCGCTTTATTATGCTTTGGACAGCACAAAGAAATTAATCTCAAGAAATGGAAATCTCCTGAACAAGAAATTCCCCAGTATTCTCAACGATCTCGAAAACCTAAGCAGACCTTGCGTCCTTGATGGTGAGATCGTGATTGAAAATAAACAGGGAATATCCCAATTTCAATACCTTCAGTCTGGAGAACCTATACAAAATAACCTTCAACTCTATTATTATGTCTTTGATATCCTGTATCTGGATGATGTAGACCTGAAATCTTATGCTTTAACAGAAAGGAAAGAAATACTAAGGCTCCTGATTTCCAAATATAAATTCCAACTTATTAAATTGGTTGAGGAAATAATCCCCGAACATCAAGACCTCTTAGCCTATGTTAGGGAGCAAAAATGGGAAGGGATTATTGCTAAGCTTAAGGATAGCACCTATGATATGGGCCAGAGGAGTGGGAAATGGCTAAAGATAAAAATCCGAAATACCCAGGAAGCCATTATCTGCGGATTCACTAAACCTGAAGGTTCTCGGTCTTATTTTGGTGCATTAGTTTTAGGGATCAAGTCTGGAGGTCAATTCAAATATATCGGCAATTGTGGTACTGGGTTTAATGAGGAACTGTTAAAATCGCTTTCTACTTTATTTAAGCCCTTACAGACCCAGACCAAACCCTTTTCAAAGGCTGAAAAAATAGCCAAAGAGAAAGATGTCACTTGGTTAAGGCCTCAATTGGTTTGCGATGTTTATTTTTCGGAACGGACCTTGGACGAACATCTGCGTCATCCGGTTTTCAAAGGTATCCGAGATGATAAGTCCGCCGAAGAAACTACCAAGGAAGAACCTGCAAACGAAGTGTCAAGAAAGGAAAATAAGATCATGGACAAAGAACTTAAATTTGGAAAAAAAACGGTCAAATTGACCAATCTAGATAAACTCTATTGGCCGACAGAAAAAATCAGCAAAGGAGATCTTTTAGATTATTATGAAAAGATGGGTGATTATATATTACCCTACTTGAAGGATAAACCTATTTCCATGAATAGGTTCCCTAATGGAATCGATAAAGAGAGCTTCTTCCAAAAAGATGTTGACCCTAATAAAATCCCAGCTTGGCTCAAGACGACCGAAGTGTTTTCTGAAAGTACATCTAAGACCATTGACTATCTTTTATGTAATGATCTGCCAAGCCTACTCTATATCGTGAACCTCGGATCTATCGAAATAAATCCATGGCTTTCTACCTACAAAAAGCCTGAAAAACCGCAATATGCTGTTTTGGATTTAGATCCAAATGGCGCAGATTGGGAAGATACCATCGATGTAGCCCTAAGCTGCAAGGAAATTTTGGACAGAGGAAATATTCCTGGTTTTATAAAGACCTCTGGGTCCAGTGGATTACATATCTTTATGAATGTTGCAGGTAAGTATGACTACCAAGTCGTCAGGGATTTTATCCAATTTATTGCTGAATTGGTTCATCAAATGCATCCTGAAACGACCAGCTTGGTTCGGGATCCTAAAAAAAGAAAAGGCTTAATCTATCTCGATTATCTCCAAAATAAAGAAGGCCAGACTATAGTAGCACCGTATTCAGTTCGTCCCAAGCCTAATGCTACAGTCAGTACACCCATTCTTTGGGAAGAAGTGAATTATGACCTTTCTATTCAAGACTTCCATATTTTCAATGTCTATGGTCGAGCCAGCAGCATTGAGGATCCCTGGAAAGACCTCAATAGCAGTAAAGTCGATATAAAAAAGGCCCTGTCTAAATTTTAAGCCAAACTGGCCTTTAATTTTTCCAATAGGTCGGTAGCTTTGGTATTTTCCACATTGATCTTTCGGATGGTGGCGCGTTTGCCTTTGCTCTTCTGATTGATGATTTTCATTAATTCCTTGGAATATTCATTTTTGAAAGCGGAGATATCAAATTCCTTACTATTCATTTTGATGAGCTGAAGAGCCATATCCATCTCCTGTTTAGAGATTTTACTGGAAGGTGTTTTTAACTCTTCCGTATCCCTAATTTCTTCCTCAAACCGGAGTTTGTTGAGTAAGAGAATGTTCTTGTATGGTTTAATGATCGCTAGGTTTTCTACACTTCGCATAACAAAGGTCCCTAAACCTGCCATTTTACTTTTTTCCAAGGCCTGTAATAATAATTGATAAGCTTTTTCCCCTGATTTTTGAGGCTCCAAATAGTATGGAGTGTCAAAATATATACTGTCGATTTCTTGCAGTTTGACGAAGGTTTGCAAATTGATCATTTTGTTCTTTTCGGGCATAGCTTCCTCAAAGTCGGCATCTTCCAAAACCACATATTTATCCTTCAATAAATACCCCTTTACGATATTGTCCCAACTTACTTCCTTACCCGTATCTTCATTCACCCTCTTGTATTTGATATTTGCGTGATCTTTGCGGTCTAACATATCTAAATCAAGACTGCTGCTTTGCGTGGCTGAAAAAATCTTGATAGGGATATTTACTAATCCAAACCCAATGGCTCCTGTCCAAATAGCTTTCATACGATGTTTTTATTTTAATAAACAATCTTTAGGAAATATAGTTCAGTGCTTCTCACTGAACGATTTTAAGCTTCGATTGTTCTCGATGAATAAAAAGGATTATTTATTGTTTTATGATGAAGATAAATGAAGAAAAATTAAACAGGATTGGAGAATACCTCCAATCAAAAAAATTAAAACTATCCTTGGCAGAAAGTATGCCTGCTGGCTTTTTTACTAGTATATGGAGTTTGCAGACCGAAGCTGGGGAATATCTTGAGGGTTCAGTTGTCTGTTTCAGTGAAAAAGTAAAAACCCATGTTTTAAAAGTCCCTAAAAATCTTCTTGAAACTTATTCGGCAGAATCCATGGAAGTAACTGAAGCCATGCTAAAGAGCATAATGGCTACCATACCTGCCGATATACACATAGCCATTACGGGCAAAGCCTATGATGTCAAGCAGACCCAAAAAAATCAGTGTGAGACTGGTGACGTCTTTCTTTCTATTTCCAATAAGGGTAAAATAATATCTAAAAAATATCATTTTTCAGAAAGCAATGCAGCCGATGTATTTATTTGTGCATTCAATGCCTGTTTAGATTTATTGGAATTAGAGTTTGAACTAACAGCTAAATAGTAACCCTTCCACCGGTTGCTGGGATTGTAGCTCCTGAAATATAGGATGCCGCATCTGAAGCAAGGAATACATATATGGGAGCAATCTCTGCGGGTTGTCCAGGTCTGCCCATAGGCGTATTGCTTCCAAATTTTTCATGGTCGGGAATCGTACTGGGAATCAATGGTGTCCAAATAGGACCTGGAGCAACGGCATTTACCCGAATGCCTGTGTTTTCCTCAAGGAATTTCTGCGCCAAGCTAGAGGTGAAGTTTTGTATGGCGGCCTTACTGGCTGCATAAGGCAACAAGGTTGGGTTAGGATCATAAGCATTCACCGAGGTCGTATTGATAATACTTCCGCCAGCAGGGATATACTTTTTTGCATATTTTACCAAATAAAACATCGCACTTAAATTTACTTCAAATGTTTTGTTCCATTCTTCCGCAGTGATATCTTCAATATCCTTATAGGTCATCTGATAGGCCGCATTGTTTATAAGGACATCTATTTTTTTAAATTCCGTGATACATTGCTCAACGAGTTTTTTACAATTGAGTTCTTCACTTAGATCAGCCTTAAATAGAATGACCTTCGAACCAGCTTGTTTAACCCATTCGGCAGTATCATAGGCATCTTCGTTCTCTATTTCATCCTTATAGGCAATGACTATATCAGCGCCTTCTCTGGCCATGGCGATGGCGATTGCCTTGCCAATACCCGAATCACCGCCAGTAATGATCACAACTTTCCCATCCATTAATCCATGCCCAACATAGCTGTTCTCGCCATGATCGGGTAAAGGATCCATTAATTTCGTTTCCCCAGGAGGGGATTGTGGCTGTTTCTTAAATGGAGGTGCTGGATATTTTGTCTCTGGATTATTCGTTTCTTGTCCTTTCTTCTTCATAGCTTCTTCTGATTTTTTGTTGTTATGTTCCGTGAATAGAACAATTCTACCCGATAATCGTTCTGCTAAAAAACAATTCATCATGATGCAAGAAAACAGCTTATACAAGATTTTATTTGATGGAGCAAGTTCCGAATTGTTGGTCGAGATTGTTTTGAGGACTTTGATCATGTTCCTGCTGATTTTGATTATCCTTCGTATTTCTGGAAGAAGAGGGGTGAGGCAATTGACATTATTTGAAGTGGCTATTATCTTAGGCTTAGGTTCTGCAGCCGGTGACCCTATGTTTCAGGATGACCTCCCGATATTACACGCTATCCTGGTTTTTCTAACCGTTATTTTGCTTTACAAAGGGATTACCTGGTTGACAGCAAAGTTCAGTTTTGTGAACAAAATCATGGAAGGTGATCCCTTTGTCGTGGTAAGGGATGGCGAATTTGCCGTCAATGAAGAAAATATAAGCAGCTTCTCAAAAATGGAATTCTTCGCAGAGCTGAGGAATGAATCCATCGAACATCTAGGTCAAGTCCGAACAGCAGTTTTAGAAACAGATGGCAGCATGAGTATTATCCGCTTCAGTAATGAAAATATTAAGTTTGGTCTTCCACTTTTTCCAGACGATTATATTGAGATTGAACCGCTCCAGCCCGAAGAAGGTCCATTTGCCTGTATGTACTGTGGCAAGGTGATGGCAGTAGTAGGTCAAAATTTAACTTGCCCGGTATGCCAAAAAAAACGCTGGACAAAAGCTATCAATACTTTGACCCCTTAATCAATTATCGGGAAAATAGAGTTTGACCGCTGTTCCTTGATTGATCTCACTGCTTACTTCTATTTTTCCCTGAAGCTTTTCCATCATCCGCTTTACGATGAACAAACCTATTCCGTTACCGTGGAAATTACCTGCATTCGAAGCTCTATGCATATTGGAAAATATTTCGCCCATATCAGCTGTTGGTATTCCAATCCCATTATCCCTGATATAATAATAAATCCCATTTTCATCCCTTTCGCTATCAATACTCAACATAGGTTGATCTTTTTGAGAGGAATACTTGATGGCATTATTAATAAGGTTAGAAAAGACCTGATTTAAGGAGTTTGGCTCAGCATTAATGGGATGTAATTCTCCCAAATCTATTTTCAGTTCTGTTACCTGGTGAATAAATTTGGCCTCATTGATCCAATGGTTAACCTTCTCCGAAATATGAACTACCTTTTTGCCAATTTTATATGTTCTTGCCTCGCTCAAAAGAGAGGTTTTGTCGATGATCTGTGTCAAGCTGCAAAGGGCATCTTCAATCACATATAACCAGTCCTTGAAATCATTGTTTTGATCCAAATGCTTTTTACGGATATTTTCTATAGCAATCCTTGCAATGGAAATTGGGTTTTTGGCATCATGCACTAAGGTATTGGTAATCAATTCCAATTCATTATTATAATTTAAATGCTGAACATGGGATTCAATGGTTTTGAGTGCAACATTTTTCTCTGTTACATCGATAGAAGTATGTAATATAGCATAGGTCTTATTGTTCTCATCCGTTAAGGCCTTATATTCAAAATCAAAAAAACGTTTGATTGGAATTCCGTCCTTCAGGATTTCAGCCTCTTTATCTGTTGCGGTATAACTCTTTCCGCTATGCCATACATTTTCCAATATTGCTGAAAATCCACTTTCTTTGAAGGAAGGAAAAACTTCACTGAATAGTTTACCGCTAATATCCCGCTTGGCGCACCACATTTCTAACATAGCCTCATTGACAAAAGCAATACGTAAATCAGGACTATCGTATATAGCAGTCGCTAACGGAGAATAATTAAGGATTTCGTTTAAAAATTTGTAATCTTCAGGTAGCATAGAATTATTACGAATACGATTGCAAAACAATAAATTTATTGAATTTTAGGTTACTCACAAGGCAACAAGGAAGAAGGGATTCTATCTCAAATTCCGGTTAACCGTAAAATGCTGGATAGATTTTAAACCTATTTTTAAAATATTTCCTCAAGGAAAAACCCTCAAGCGGAGAGCAGGAGGGTTTTAGGAAAATGAAGGTTTTATAAATAAACGATTACTGTAATAATATCAAATCAAACTGTAGATTATGAAATCTGTTAAAAATCAGCGCTTTATAAACGGATGAAATTTCTGAAATTAATTTTTATTTCGCCGTTTTGAACGGATGCCATATACGGCATATCCCAATACTAAAACACAGATAAGGATCAAAAAAATAGTTAGTAAACTTGAATCCATTGTTTTTTCCTTTCAATTAAAATACAACTTAAATTATTTCTGAACGTCAAAAGCCCTAAAAAACCGTATTTTACTCTGTAAAAACCGTATTTATTTTCTATTTATTTGTAGAAAATAAATACAGGCAAAAGAATTGAGGTTTCTTCTGCCTGTCAATATGGAAATGGGTGTTTGAGTACTTATTAAAAATCTCTTAACTCTTTGATGTGTTGATGAGCTTCCAATTGAGTAGCAAGTTGTTGCTGCAGAATCCCTGTCAAGTCTTGATAGTCATCTAAACTATCGCTTAAAATTTCCTTATAGGTTTCTTTGAATTCATCCTCACCTTTCTCGCAACTCTCCAAGATTGCCTGAGAAATGGAAGGTGAAATGGCAGATTTGATATCCATCCAAATCCTGAAAATTTTACCGGTAAAATTACTGTCCTCTGTCGGCTCTTGCCCAAACTGCTCTAAGCAAGGGCTTAACTCAATGATAAATTGACGTGATTGCTCAATGTATTGCTGAAACAAAACCTGTAACTCCCGTAGATTCGCATCGCCTGCAATTTCTATTGCTTTCTTATACCCTTTAATACGGTCATTGTTTATTTCAACTGCTCGATTCACTAAGTCTATTTTCTTTTCGTTATTTTCCATGGCTATATATTTTAAATATTGAACCATTTAACGTACTTCATAGTTTTAACTTTTTCATATTCAGGTATTTGTCCCTTAATTGATGTGTAAATACTGCCTATGTTTTTGATGTAATAATTTTTAATAATCTATCTTGGATTCTTTTAGCCCTTGACCCTGTGGGCATGCTTTTATTTTTTCTTATCCAGTTACTTAAACTTCCATCTTCATACAGACAGATTATTTCTGGCAGGATGTAATGCTTTAACGCTATGCCTTTACTGTTCCCCAATTCTTTGGCTACCACTTTGACGGTTTCTTGAACCTGATTATGGCGCTGTTTTGGGTCTTCGGAATATTCGCTGTTTAAAAATATTTCTAGGCATAGATAACAGGCATTCCAAGTCCTAAATGTTTTGCAGGTAATGTGCTGGTGATAAACATGGTATAGATATGCATTTAAATGTCCAGAATCCAATTGCTGGATTTTACGGTTACTATCTTCAAATTGAAATAATTGCTGTCCAGGTATAGCTTTTACCTTTTTCAATAAACTGGCTAAGTTTTTAGCGGTTATTTTTTTTTCTTGAGGAACACCCTTCTTACCTATATATTTAAAACAGATCTTATTTTTATCGATGGATAGATGTCGATTTTTCAATGTAGTCAATCCAAAGGATCCGTTCTCTTTCTCATAAAATTGATTGCCAGCTCGCATGGAGGTTAGATCCATGATCTGTAGAGCCAAAGCTGTTACTTTTTGAAGGTCAATTTCTTTGCGCTTTAAATCTTTCCTGATCTGTTTTTTTAATTTACCGAGACCTCGAGCGAAGGGTAGGAGCATGGCAAATTTATCTTCCTTTCGCAGAGCTTTCCATTTGGGATGATAGATATATTGTTTTCTGCCTTTTATATCGTAGCCTGTGGCCTGTAAATGACCAGTTTTATAGGGACAGATCCAAACTTTCTTCCAATTCGGAGGTATGACCAAGGATTTGATCCTAGTAAGGGTTTTATCGTCTGAAATAGGTTTTTTATTTTGGTCAACAAAGGAAAACCCTTTACCCTTTTTAATTCTTGAAAAACCGGTAATATTACTGTCAACATACTTAAGGCCTTTAATCTTATCGATTGAACTGTGGGTAAAGGATTTTTCCATTTTTTAATTAATGATTCCGGAGGACATTAATCATTTCTCCCTTTTTTCATTAGATTGTTTTCCAGAATTATCTGTTGTTTCTGCTTGTGAATTACCATTTGACTTAGTACTTTCTTTTGACGGATCAGCTTTAATGTTGGTACTTCTGGAATCCAATGAGTTTTTGTTATGGGGATGTTTATCTACTGCTGTATTTCCTTGTTTTTTCATGTTTTCCTCCATGTTCGATGTTAATTAAATAACACCTGAAAATACAATATGTTTATGTTTTAAATACTTGTTTTCCAAGGAAAATACCTACTTAAAATGAATGTAATTTATTGTGTCTAAATAAGATAGCCAAAAAGATAGATTGCTTTCCGCTCCTTGATTTTTGTTGACCCCATATTCTTCCAATCCATCGAAACATGCCATGTTTTGATAATCAAATAATGCTTCTCCAGTCATATTGATACCTAAAAACCATGAAAATGCCTGAAGGACCCTTTCTGGACAATTAATGCCTGTCTCATGATGGTTCAGTTCATCATAAAGCATGATCGTACTGGAGACTTCTATAGGCTGTTGACCATAATCGCTAAGAGAACCATCCTTTTTCAGCCAACCCGTGTTGCCGATACTTGCAAAATATCCTTTTTGAAAGATGACTTGGTCCAAGTAGCAGCTGCTGTGCAAGGCAACTTTTTCAAGCTCCTTGTTCCTGAAAAAGCGCGATGCCCTTAATAAACTCAACGGAAGAATGGCATTGTCGTAGGAAATCACTTCCTCAAACCAATTCCAATTCTCATCCTGAGCAGCATGATACTCATTCATTAAAAATTGACATGAACTTTGGAGCTGTTTTTGGATTTTCTCATCTTCAGGAAATTTTTCAAGGTAATGTATAAGCCCTAAGATCTGGTATGCAATGGCCCTGACTGATTCGCAGTTTTCCATATGCGGAAAGGCACGATCAAATATTTCCTTGGCAATAGCATGGAAGTTGGCTATTTCCTCTCTAGAAAGTAGATAGCCTAAGGCCCATATGGTTCTCCCAAAACTATCCTCAGAACCTATCCGCTCCAAAAAAGCATGGTCAAAGGACATAAAGTTCCTAAAGGTACCATCGGATTTTTGGGCATAATGGATAAATGATAAATAAATACTGATATACTTATTTCTGTACTTGGGTTCTAAATGATTAAATGCTTTACAAAATAATAACAGGGCCCTGCAATTATCATCCAAACAATAGCCGTGATGATAATCTGGGATATTGAATTTTGCATGCTGAATGATTCCAGTAGGTTTTGTCAAAATTTCAATGTAGGAAAAATCCACCCTTGGTACTCTCTCGAAGAAACCCTTCAAAGTTTTCGTCATACTTGTTCTTTCCACATGATTTTTCTCCATCATGAAGTAGCGTTATGAAGAAATTAAGTTCTTAGATTTTCCAGGATCTAGGAACTTCATTGTTTTATCTTGGTTTATTATGCTCTGAATTTTTGCTTTCGGATTAAGAATGGAAGATATTAAGCTCAAATGTAGTTTCCCCACATTTATCCAAGACATGGATTTACCAAAACTTTCAGCTCGCTTTTGATAACTTTCCATCAACGATGGCTTTTCAATCAATTCATTGATGCAATTTGCCAATCCTGAAGCATCATTGAAATCAAATAGCACCCCTCTACCTTCAGCCAAAAGATCCTTGGCATACCAATATGGCGTTGAAATTACGGCCGCTCCAGCACCAAGTGCAAAGGATAGGGTCCCACTGCTCATTTGGCTTTCATTTGGATATGGCGTTACATAGATATCACAGGCTTTAAGATATTGTTGTAATGTCTCATCATTTACAAAGTGATTCACAAAAAACACCTTGCCTGAAAGATTAAGATTGCCAGCCTGTTGCATCAAACTATTCTTATAAGTATCTCCTTCCTCTTTTAAAACATTTGGGTGGGTAGCACCGAGAATGATATAAACAAAATTGTCCGAACGGATTTTTGAGGTAGCTTCAATGGCGATTTCATACCCCTTGCTTCTTCCCAGTAGTCCGAATGATAGCATGACCTTTTTATCTTCCAGACCTAAAATTGATTTTGCTTCTGCCTTGCTTAACTTAAAGTTCGGGACACCATGTGGAATCAATGTAAGTCGATTGGGGTTGACATGGTAAACTGTTTCCATCATTTCAATTCCCCGCTGAGTCATGACCGTAATCTTATCACTAAGGATGCTTAATTTTTGGATGACCCTGAACTCTTGAGGATTGGGATTTTGAAGGATAGTATGCAGATTGCTGATTATTTGAAAGTTGACCCGTAGCATGAAATCCAAAATGAATTCTCCCGCCTCACCTCCGAAAATTCCGAATTCATGCTGCAATATGCAACAATCGTAGCGTTGTTTGTTTGCCCAATCTGCTGATTCTAAATAATCTATTTTTTCATTTCTTCTAATGGTCCTTTTAACCTCAGGAGGAAATGAATGTTCAGAACCGTCGGTGATAGCGATGACATCAACTTCATTGGAATTATCCATGATGGAGTTAAATAAATCATGCGTAAAAGTTGCTATTCCACATTTCCTAGGCGGGTAAGTGCCAATAATCAAAATTTTCATAGATATCCTTTTGCAAATTGTTTATAATTAATTCTTTACTATGTGTTGAACATTCCATAACAGGAAATTGTTCAGGTCCATCCTTCAGAAAAATTAAATATGACAAAGATTAAACAAGACCAGTTTTTAATCGTTATAAATAAGTTGTTGACTTTTAATCAAAACTATAATGGGAATAACAATAAACCGAAAGAATATACTTTTTAAACCAAAGTTGGATAGGGTATTGGCTCGCCGATTCAACCTTTCACCCGAAAGGTCAAAAAGGATTATTGAAAGGGTAATGAAATTAAGCGATGAAAAGAAGAATGCATTGATCACCCAGATTTTAAGAAATTATGCACGTAGGCATCGCAGTGTTTTGAATGTATTGGAGCGAAACTATAAACTCAAGGCCCAGGAACTCAAAGACCTCCAGATTGATGCCAAGAAATTAACGGAAGTTGAGAAATTGCTGATCGGTTCGTATTTTACCATGGAATATTCTATTGAAGCTGCTGCCTACTTCAATCCGTCCATCGTGATTTCACCGGACCAATCCCAAACGCATGAAGGAGAGAAAAGGGTAATATTGAGCTTTAGGGCAGTTGGTGAAGGGCATTTATCTTCCATCGTTTTCCGTTCGGGAATCATCGACAAAAATCTGAACATCGAACTTGATGAAGTAGGTATTTTATTGGATAAACCTAAGCATGTCAAGAATTACCGATATAAGAAAGATGATTTTATAGAGAAACTGATGCAAATGCATACCGTTCAGGATGATATTAAAGTAATCATTGAAAAGAAATTGACGGAGACTTTTACCTATGATGAACTGATGCGATTTGTCAAGGAAATTGAAGAAGATAATGAGATGACCCATGATAATCAGATTCTGATGCATCAGATCATGTGGTTGGCCTCATCACATTATGAGATTTCGTATTCCTTGGATACATCGATTTCTGAACGAGTGATTTTTCCGATAAGTGATACCGAAAAAAATGGGATTGAAGATGCGAGATTTGTAGCTTTCAAAAGCGAAAAAGGCAATACAACCTATTATGCAACTTATACCGCATATGATGGCCATACCATCCTCCCCAAACTGCTTTCGACCAAAGATTTCATCAACTTCAAGGTTCAACCTATCAACGGGAAAATTGCTAATAAAGGGGCTGCACTTTTTCCTCGAAAGATCAATGGGAAATATGTCATGCTCTGCCGGATAGATGGAGAAAACAGTTATGTATCCTTCTCCGATTCCATTACCAATTGGCATGGTGAAATCCATTTGGTCGCTGAACCTGAGTTTCCTTGGGAGTTTATCCAAGTTGGGAATTGTGGATCTCCTCTCGAAACGGAGAAAGGTTGGCTGGTCATTACCCACTCTGTAGGTCCCATGCGAGAATATGTGATCGGCGCCATGCTTCTCGACCTACATGATCCCAGCAAAGTCCTGGGAAAATTAACAGAACCACTGTTGTTTGCCAATGAAGAAGAAAGAAATGGATATGTGCCGAATGTGCTCTATTCCTGCGGACAGATCATCCATAACAATCAATTGATTTTGCCATATGCATATTCTGACCATGAGTCTACTTATGCAACGATATGCTTAGATGAATTGCTCAACACCTTGTTGGAGGAAGGAAATCCCTAGGTTTACTTTTGTAGGATACCTTCGATCAGGGATTTCCATTGCGGATAGGAGGCACCTAACTTGGCTCCTAGGGCAACGAATAAATTCCTTAATCGGTCCAATAGCGAGTCGAGATCCAAGTTCATCATTTCATTTCGACCAAAATAGGATGCTTCCACGGTCTTTCCATCCCTTTTGACCTGAAAACTAGAAGTTGCCATGTTTTTGAAGAAATGCTTGGTTTCGTGGTCATCTTCCTGATGTGGCATAGCGCTCGGCCTTAAGGTTAGTGTAATGAGATCATGGGAGCTGTCTGATGATTCATTGATCTGTTCTATCTGTACGTAATCATACCCAGAGGCAGTCCATAATCCAGGTCCTGGGATGTCAATTTTCACAAAATCCCCTTCTTGTGGCTTTTCCTCCGAATGCTTTCCAAAGGCATCCAAATGCTCAAAGGTCGAAACTGGAACCTTCGCCACTTGATCCCAATTGTTGATCTCCAATAGCCTGTTCTTCGCTTCTAAGTAAAAATTCTTTGCCTGGATTTCATTCTCAAATTCTATGGAATCGGAGATATCCATGTCTTTGCCTTTATGCTGGGCCGGAATAAAATGTTTCATCGCATTGATCTTTCTTTATTAACAAGTTACATGAATAATAGTTGGCTCTTTAAGCTACCTTAATTTTGGGCGATCAGTGAAGAATCGGTACAGTTCACCTACAAAAGGCATTGTCATGCTTTACCGAAGGTTAAGGGGTTTTGGACCAGTGCAATTAAGGTTTGTCTGGTTCCGAGATCCTTCCTGCGTCAGGATGACACCGGAAATAAAAAGAATTTTTGCGGTTAATGGCTCCGTTGGGGCATGTAATTATGTTTTTTTTGTCATGTTGAGGAACGAAACATCTCGGAAAAATGCAAGCATTCAAAATAAATTATATCAATCACTGAACCCCCATCGGGGGTGGAATCTTTGTAGATTAATGATGGCTAATAACGGCCAACCCACAGCGTGGGTGAAATGTTTTTCTGAAAATCCCAGAATCAATCAGATCAAGAAAAATAGTTCCCTCATCTTACGATTTCGGGTTGACAACGATCCTAAAAAACACCAAAAAATAGATTCTTCGCTTCACTCTGAATCCCTGTTTAACGGATTTGCGAATTTGAACGATCAGTGAAGAATCTGTACTGTTCTCTTCCAAAAGATCCTGTTATCCTTATCTGATTAAGGGGCTGTGAACCAGTGCAATTAAGGTTTGTGTGGATCCGAGATCCTTCCTTCGTCATGATGACAGGAAGGGGAAACCGAAGGTTAAGGAACTGTGAACCAGTTCAATTAAGGTTTGTATGGTTCCAAGATCCTTCCTTTGTACAAATGACAAGTTTAATAGAAATGTGTTTTCTAGCCATTCAGGCACATATTTGTTTTCCAGAAAAATCTCTTTTTTGCGACAAACTGCCCTAGAAGGGCAGAATTATTTTAGCATGGATGGTAAACAATATAGGGCTAATGCAAAAACGATGTTCGATTAATCGAACATCGTTTTTGCGCGACTTCCAGGTTAGCGTGCCATAGCAGCTAAAATAATGGAACCCCAAAAGGGGTTCTATATTTAAAAATATAAAAGAGCTAATTTATTTTCATTGCCAACCTGCTGTCATAACCTTCCGATAAATTTTGCGCAAATTTTTATTTCTCAGTTTGACACCGGAAAAGAAAGGAATTTTTGCGATTAACCGCCCTTCTCATCAACTTCTATTAAATTTTGTGAAAACTGAAAATTCTCGAAATCGAGAACGAGCTTCGGGTATACTTTTGCTCTTGTTCGAGGCATATTCGGAAAATTCGAAATATGTCTCGAATGAAACCAAAGTGAGGTCCAATTCCAACTGCTATGGAGCAGATTGCTTATTTTAAAATTTCAATAAAGATTTTACCCTATTTAATCAGGCAATTAATTAGGTTATAAAATTAAGAAAAAGGTTTGGAAAATTACTTCCAAAACCCTTTTCTTTATTGGGGTAATATGAGAGTGCCTTAATGGCTATGCCCAACTGTACCTACCATTTTGGCATTGATAAAGAAAGCATTCTTTATTACGATCCTGCTGTTAGCTGGTATTTCAATAATTGGGGTAATACCGGTATAGCCCATACTGGAAACGCCTCTAACAACTTCTATTTTTTCAAAATTAATAGGTTTGGAGGTCTCAGTATGACTATGTTCTTCACCTTCCTTCTGAACATGTGGCTCTTCGGGGTGTTCATGTTCGCCTGCGTGGTCATGTTCCTCGCCAGCAGCATGTTCATGGTCTTTATGTTCTGCTTCCGGTTTTTTATCAGTTTCGATAAAAATGAAGGTTTTTCCCTCTGATTCTACTATAGCCTCGTCAGGCACTGCCGCTGTTGTGACATCTTCCACACTTATGGAACCCGAGGTATTCATGCCGTCAATCAGACCAGATTTGTCTCCAATGACCATACTATGGATGGCGATGGTCTTGCTTTCATTTTCAAATGAAGCCCCAATTTGCGATATCCTTGCGGTATAGTTCTTACTCGGATTGTTGGTCGTGGTAAAACTGATTTCCTGTCCTACCTTTAACTTAGGCAAATCCCTTTCAAAAACCTGCAGGTCTAGGTGGATCATGCTATTGTCAACTACTTCTACTATAGGAGAGGAGACATCTACATAGCTGCCCAGTTTAGCAAAAATATTGGATACCACTCCATTGATTGGGCTCGTGATAGTTAATGCAGACCTCAGATTAGAAGTTGAGATGGCATTGGGGTTTATCCCCAAGAGTTGGAGTTGTTTGGCGGAAGAGGCTTTTTTAGTCCTTAATATATTCAGGTTGCTCACTGCGTTTTGAAGGTTTCTTTTTACCCCTGCATTGCCGGCATTTAGTTCTTGCTGACGTTGAAGCTCCTGTTCAGCAGCTTGGATTTCATTGTTGGCATTGAGATAGTCTTCTTGAAGTTGGATGAACTGCGGATTGATAATGGTCGCTATCGTTTGTCCCTTCCTGACATGATTTCCTAATTGAACATTCAGGGATTGAATTACGCCTCCGTATAAAGGGGTGACGTTGGAACGGTTGTTATTGGGTACATTTAATACCCCGTTGGCAGTGATCCTGGCCGTCAGATTTTTCTGTTCGATCTGTCCAAATAGAATGCCCACCTCCTTGATCTGTTCCTCTGTTAGGGAAGTGATAGTTGTTTTTTCCGTAGCGCCATGTTCATGTTCATGACCTTCTTCAGTCTCCGCAGCTTTTTCTGATTTAGTAGAACTGCTATTACAGGAAGATAATATGCATGCAAAGCCTAAGCAGAGTAATAGTTGTTTGGTTTTATTGATGGATTGCATAAGCCTATTGATTGATAATTGAATAAATTGAAATGACAGATTCATTGACACTTTGAATGCTTTTTAAATAATTCAAATAGATATCTGTCGTGGTCTGAAGGGCAAAAAGATATTCTACATAGGAAATATCTCCTGCTGAATAACCTAGTTTTGCGGCATTGATGATCTCTCTTGCATTTGGCAAGGCATTGTCCTTGAAATAATTGAACTGAGCTAGGTTCTGTTCATATTGATTCATCAGGTTGCCGTATTCGTTCTGGAGTTTTTGCTTTTCCCATTCTGCGGCCATCTCTGCGGCCTGTTTTTCAAAGTCTAGGGACCTGATCTTGGCCTTTGTGGTTCCGTAGGTTAAAGGGATGGCAATGCCTACATCAAAAGAATTGAACCTTTGGCCACGGCCATAATACTTTTCAATCCCATTCCTTTCATGCATGCCCATTAAAGAGGCATTGGTATATCCAATATTAAAATCGGGCAATCCTGAGGACTTCTCCACCTGTTTACTTGATTCCGCTATCCGTGCCTGTTGGTAAAGTGCCTGGATTTGTGGATGATCGGCTATTTTTGACGTATCGGTTATCTCTGAAAGTCGGATAGGTTCAAATATTTCATCCGTTTCAACTTCGAAATCCTCTGAAACCTGCATCAGATTCTTTAGACTATTATAGGCGTTTTTCATCAAGGTTTCATTTTGCTTATATAACAAGTTGATTTCCCCTTGTTTAGCCTGTGCAGTATTGATATCCACCTTTTTGGTGTCACCAGCATTATATCGCACTTCTGCAATCCGAATAAAATCCCTATAGATACTATCTAAGGATTTAAGTTCTCTTTCATTGTTCTCTAGGTAAGCTATCTGCAAAAAGTAGGTACGGACCTGTTGTTTTAATTGGTTTATTCCTACAGATTTTTCTACCTGTTTGGCCTTCACCTGCTCGGTTATCAAAGCTTTCCTAGATTTAAAAAGTGTAGGGAAGGGGATGGTCTGGGAGATGGAAATGGCATCGTTCTGTTCAAAGCCATCGTTTTGGCCATATTGAAAATTCAGGTCTGTTTTAGGGAGTTCTCCACTTGTTCTGAGGAGGCTCTCTGCAGCTCGGATTTCAAGGTCGTTAGCCTTTAATCCTTTATTGTTGTCCACAGCAATTTGAATAGCCTGATCCATATTGACCTTTTGCTGGGCATTTGCAGTCGATAGACCTAAAAAGCCAAGGATAAATATGCTAATCGTCGTTTTCATATCCGTAGGTTTTACCTTGATTTTAGAATTGAAAATAATATATAACAAAGGAAGGACAAAGAGTGTCAGGATCGTTGCAGTGACTAATCCACCGATAACCACCGTGGCGAGGGGTTTCTGAACTTCTGCACCGGCACTAGTACTTATGGCCATTGGCAAAAATCCCAAAGAGGCCACAGTAGCCGTCATCAATACAGGTCGTAACCTGATTTCAGTCCCTACCTTTACACGCTGTATGATGTCGGTCATTCCTTCTTTTTCAAGCTGATTAAACTTTCCTATCAATACAATACCATTCAGTACGGCGACACCGAAAAGGGCGATAAAACCAACTCCAGCACTGATACTAAATGGCATATCCCGGATCAGCAGGGCAAACACCCCACCGATGGCACTCATAGGAATGGCTGTAAATATCAATGTTGCCTGCTTGAAGGAATGGAATGTGAAGTATAGCAACAGGAAGATCAAGAAAAGGGAAATAGGTACCGCAATCATCAGTCTGGAACTGGCCTGTTGAAGGTTTTCAAATTGGCCTCCATACGTAAAATAATAACCCGATGGCAGCTTGACCTGGGTGCCTAACTTATCTTGTATTTCTTCGACGACAGATTGAACATCTCTTCCAGCAACGTTGAAACCTATAACAATCCTTCTTTTACCTTCTTCACGACTGATCTGAGCGGGTCCGACGGTAAAATCAATCTTAGCGACTTGGGAAAGTGGGATCTGTTGATGGTTTTGTGTTGGGATCAAGAGTTGGCTCACATCTTCTATATTGTTCCTATGTTCGTCATGCAGACGCACCACCAAGTCAAATCTCCGTTCATTTTCATATACCATTCCACTGCTTTTTCCTGCGAATGCGGTACTGACCACATCATTGACATCTTCAACGGTCAAACCATAATTGGCCATTCTCACCCGGTCGTATTGAATATTGATTTGAGGAAGTCCGGTCACTTGTTCCACCTGTGGTGCTGTTGTTCCGGGAACGGTTTGGATTATTGCATTTACCGTGTTAGCATAGTTAAGCAAGGTATCTAGGTTCTCACCAAAGATTTTCACGGCTACATCCTGACGGATACCCGTCATCAATTCATTGAAGCGCATTTGGATAGGTTGGTTCTTTTCAAAGAAAACCCCTGGAATGACCTGTAGCTTTTCCATAATGGCATTGCCGAGTTCTTCGTAGGTCCTACCTGATTTCCATTCATTTTGTGGATTTAATATCACCATGATATCGGTGGCCTCTGGAGGCATAGGGTCAGTGGGCACTTCGGCAGCACCGGTCTTTCCCACCACCATTTTTACTTCTTCAAAATCCTTGATAATCCTGGATGCCTGCATGGAGGTTTCTATACTTTGACTCAATGAGGTGCCAGGAGGGAGGATACAGTGAAAGGCATAATCGCCTTCCTGGAGCTGTGGAATAAATTCTCCACCCATTCTGTTGAAAACAAAGATGGTAAACAGGAATATGGCGACCGCAATGGATACAATGATATATTTTACGCGTATCGCTTTATCCAATAAAGGCGCATATAGCTGATGTAATTTTTCAATGAATTTATCGCTGAAAGTCTTTTTGTCATGACCTTTCCTTGGAAGGAAAAGGGCACACATCATTGGGATATAGGTTAGGGAAAGGATTAAAGCACCGAATATGGCAAAACCAACCGTTTTCGCCATCGGTGAAAACATTTTCCCTTCTACGCCCACTAATGTTAAGATTGGAATATATACAATAAGGATAATGATTTCCCCAAAAGCGGCTTGGGTCCTGATCTTGGAGGCTGAATCGAAAACCTCCTGGTCCATTTCCTTTTGGCTAAGTCTGTGGGTGGATTTCCTTAATCCTAAATGGTGCAAAGTTGCCTCCACCACAATGACTGCCCCGTCTACGATAAGACCGAAGTCAATCGCCCCTAAACTCATTAAGTTTGCACTGACCCCAAACACGTTCATCATCCCCAAGGCGAATAACAAGGAGAGAGGAATGGCCGAGGCGACTATCAATCCCGCCCGTAGATTACCTAAAAAGAGGACCAAGACAAAAATAACAATCAAGGCACCTTCGATCAGATTTTGCTCTACGGTTCCAATGGCTCTGCCAATAAGGTCGGTACGATCTAAATATGGTTCTATTACTATATCCTCAGGTAATGAATTCTGGATGGTAGGTAACTTTTCCTTGATACGGTTGACGACGTCATTACTGTTCTCGCCTTTCAGCATCATCACCACACCGCCCACTGCATCAACCTCTCCATTGTAAGTCAATGCTCCGTAACGAACCGCTGATCCTAGTCTTACATCTGCTACATCCTTGATGAAGATAGGTACAATACCATCTGTTTTTACAGCGATGTTACCGACATCTTCCAAAGAACTTACTAATCCAATTCCTCTGATAAAATAAGCGTTGGGTTTTTTGTCTATATATGCGCCACCCGTATTTTGGTTGTTTTTTTCAAGAGCATCGAAAATATCAGGGATGCTGACACCCATGGCGCGCAATTGATCGGGGTGAACGGCTACTTCATACTGTTTCAGTTGACCGCCAAAGCTGTTTACTTCGGCCACTCCAGGAGTACCATAAAGTTGACGGGCTACTATCCAATCCTGCATCTCCCGCAAATCCATGGAGCTGTATTTGCTTTCACTTCCTTTTTTCGGGTGAATAATGTACTGGTAGACTTCACCTAGTCCGGTGGAGACTGGGGCCATTTCCGGATTACCTATGTTTTTGGGTATGTCTTCGGTGGCTTCGATGAGCCTTTGATTAATCAGTTGCCGCGCGAAATAGATGTCTACATCCTCTTTAAAGACTACAGTAATGACAGAAAGGCCAAACCGAGAAATAGATCGGATTTCCTCAATATCTGGAATATTGGCAATGCTCTGCTCGATTGGGAAAGTAACAAGTCGTTCAACTTCCTGACCTGCAAGTGTTGGCGTACTGGTGAATATCTGAACCTGATTGTTAGTGATGTCAGGAACGGCATCAATGGGTAATTTGGTAGCTGACCATACTCCCCAAACTATCAAGACCAAGGTCATTATACCAATAATGATCTTATTCTTGATACTAAATTTTATGATTTGATCTAGCACATGAATGGCTTTAAATTCAACATTTTACGTTTTTAGATATAGGCATAACTTGCCCTATCCAATAGGTTTTCTTCCAGAATCAATAATTCTGAAATAACATAAAGATTGAATATTAAACCTGAGGGGGTTGCCAAATGTTTTCCTGGTCATTGCTGACTAGAGGGTATTCTTTTTCTGTTAAATCTATGTTGGAATAGGATTCAATTGGTTTTTCCAGCTTTAACATATGAAAACTCGCAACCGTTAAGGAAATTCCGCAGCATGAACAGGTACAGAAAGGTGTACAGCTGTCTTTGGAGCAGTCATGTTGTTCCTGATGGGTTGATTTTTCAGTTGAGCTATGGAGATGGGCATGAGATTCCGTCATGCGATCACTGCATGGTATCAAGGTAAGGACCATGACATAAACCATTAATATGATAGAAGCGAATCTCATTACTGCAAATATATAGAATCTAATGATTGGGAAATTAGTGATAATCAATAAATAAGGCTTAATGTAACAAGAAAGTTGCGATTAATGAGTATCGAATCCCAAGCAATCTCGTTTTTTAATTAATCTACCGCCTTTTTTGGCTATCTATTAATAAATACATCACTATGGGAAATATTCCCCAAAAAATCTTAATTGGAACACATCATTTGGATCATATTGGGGGATCCGAAGCGTATACTTACGATTTGATAAAGGCCCTAAAAAATATGGAAGGTATAGAAGTGGAGTATTTCACTTTCGATAAAGGAGCGGTCTCTCAAAAAATTGAAGAGGAACTTCAGGTTTCCTTTATGTCCAAGAAAAAGTATGATTTGGTCATTGCTAACCATAATACCACCGTGAAAGAGCTTTATGGTCAAGCGCCCATTCTTCAAGTCTGCCATGGCATCATTCCTGATCTGGAACAGCCATCGCCATTGGCAGATTATCATGTAGGGATATCTGAGGAAGTTTCAGATCATTTAGTAGAATTAGGATATCCTAATTCCATCATTCTTAATGGCATCGATGTCAACAAGAAAAAGTCCATAGTGGCTCCCAATGATGAATTGGAAAGTGTTCTCTCTTTATGTCAAAGTGAGAAAGCTAATAAACTATTACAAAAGGTTTGTGAGGATAAAGGTTTGGAATTCAAGTCTTTTAATAAACATGTTAACCCAACTCTCAATATAGAGAAACAGATCAATAAGGCGGACTTGGTTGTGGGGGTGGGAAGATCCATCTATGACGCTATGGCTTGTGGAAGGCCCTGTTTAATCTATGATAATCGGGGATATAATGGAAATAAGGCCGATGGATACCTTAGACCTAGAAATTTCTGGAAATATGTGAAGAATAATTGCTCCGGTCGCTATTTAAATAGAAAATATACGGAGAAGGACCTGATCCGGGAACTGGAGAAATATAATCCGCAGCATGGTCAAGAATTGCGAAACATTGCTGTTGAGAACCTTAATTCTCAGAACATGGCTGTAGAGTTACTGAATATGCAGCAGAATTTTACTTGGAAAAATAAGTTCAAGAAATGGAAAAGGTTTTCAGACCATGCGAAATTAGTCAAGCATGCCCTGCTTTACAAGAGATTGTATTATGCAACTGGTATAGAGTATTTTAACAAGTCCTTGATGTAGCCTGTGAATTTTCAACCTTTATTTTTTCAATAAAATTATCCCATAATAATCTGGATAATTCATAATTTACAGAGCCTAAATTAAATGAAATTATGCAGAAATTCGTCGATCGTTCAGAGCAAGCAGCAGATAAGATTTTTGATAGCCGGACCGTACAAAAAGATTACCACAGCATTGTAGGAATAATAAAGCCCGGAATGTCGGTTTTGGATGTAGGCTGCGGTACAGGAGCGATTAGTAAGGGCATCGCAGAACTGGTAGGACCCACTGGAAAAGTGATCGGTATAGACAATACCCGTGATTTTATTGAATCTGGGAAGCGGAATTATGCAGAGCTGGACAACCTTGAATTAGTACATGCCGATATTTTTGATTATTCAAATACAGAAAAATTTGATTTGGTAGTTTCTGCCAGGACATTACAATGGTTATCCAAACCAAATGAAGCCATTAAAAAAATGATAACATTCCTGAAACCTAATGGGATACTTTCTGTTTTGGACTATATCCATGAAGACATTGAGTGGAACCCTAAAATCCCGGAAAGCATGGCCAACTATTACAGTTCATGGTTGAAGTGGAGATCAGATAATGGAATGAATAACCGCATGGCGGAATGCTTGCCCATAATTTTCAATGAGAATGGATTAAGGAACATTGAAGTCCGGGAGTCCAATGAGACCTATCTGAAAGATCAAGATGATTTTGAAGATAAATTGGGGATCTGGATCAAAGTAGCCAGTTCAAAGCAGCTTGTTGAAGAACAGTATGTTACGGAAGAATTAAGACAGAAAGCAATTTTGGACTATCAAAATTGGATCAGCAGGGATGCCCAAGCGATGCAAATGATGCTGAAAGAGGTGCGAGGGCAAAAGATAGAGTAAGTCTATACATATATTTCAAGTCTAAAGATTCCTTTAGACTTTTTAGTCTCAAAATTTATACAATTCCAGTAACATTTTTTTTAGTAGATTTATTAGATAAATAACTTATTCAACGTGTATTATTAATAAACCTAACCATACATAGGTATTTGTATTTTTTTATAAAATATAAATACCGAGTTAAAAAAAGCTTAGTATCCATCAATCTTGAGTAAGATTGTGTATACATTCTATGCTAATTTTACGTATGGATACATAATCCTGCTTTAGGGCTATGTACGAACGCAATAAACCTATAACTAAGCGTAATATAAACCTGCAATGAGAAGAAAGATATTGGTTTTTTCTGCTTTGGCTGTTCTGGTGCTGACCGTCGGTTTTTTTACAGTACATAACAGTGAAGAAGTGGATTTCAGCAAAGATGTTAAGCCCATCCTGAACAAGCATTGTATTTCATGCCATGGTGGGGTGAAAAAAAATGGCGACCTGAGTTTTCTTTTCGAAGAGGAAGCCTTTGCCAATGCGAAGTCAGGTGAGCCCGCAATCATCCGCGGTGATGCCGAGCACAGTAACATGATCCAACGCCTGACCGAAGAGGATCCTGAATTGCGCATGCCCTACAATGCCGCAAAATTGGATGACAGTGAAATCGATATCCTGCGTAAATGGATAGACCAAGGGGCTAAATGGGGCAAGCATTGGGCATATGAGCTGCCTGAAGAGGTGGAGGTTCCTAAATCCTTTTCATTCGCCTCCCTTTTTGGTTTCAAGCCAAAAGGGATTAACAATAACATAGACTATTTCATTAAAGATAAATTGGATGATCAGGGACTTTCTTCTTCAGAAGAAGCTACCCGAGAAACTCTTTTGAGAAGGGTTTATCTGGACCTGGTCGGTGTTCCGCCAAGCCTTGAGGAGGTAGAAGCCTTTAAAAATGATAATCGTGACGACGCCTACGAAATAAGGGTGGATAGCTTGCTCAATTCGCAGCAGTATGGCGAGAAATGGGCCTCCTGGTGGCTCGATATGGCCAGATATGCTGATACCAAAGGCTATGAAAAGGATATGTCCAGGCAGATCTGGGAGTATAGGGACTGGGTGATCCGAGCCTTCAACAAGGACATGCCCTATGATCAGTTCAGTATAGAACAGCTTGCCGGAGACTTGTTGCCTGAACCTAGCAAGGACCAACTGATTGCTACGGCATTCCACAGGAATACCATGAATAATGATGAGGGTGGTACAGACAGTGAGGAGTTTAGGGTTGCTGCGGTCCTGGACCGTGTAAATACAACCTATCAGGTTTGGTTGAGTACAACCTTTGAATGTGTGCAATGCCATAGCCATACCTATGATCCCTTCAAATTTGAGGAATATTATAAATCCGTCGCCTTTTTTAACAATACACGAGATGAAGATACCGAAGGGGATCATCCGAGACTGCGTTTTTATGGCGAACAGGAGCAACATAAAATTGATAGCATCAAGACTTGGTTGACTCAATATGGCAATGAGAAGCTGCTGCATTCGACAGATCTTTTCTTAAAAAGCCTGGAACCTAAGATACATGCTCATTATACAGATCAACTGAACAATGCCGCTCTATACGATACTAAATGGTTAGGGGTGCGAAGTGGTGGAAATGCCAGAATGAGGAACATCCAACTGGATGGAAAGAAGTTGATCTACCTGAACTATTGGACTGGAAATACAGGTGGAAGGCTGGAAATCCGTAAGGACAGTTTAGCTGGGGAATCCATCGCCAGTATTGAGCTTCCAAGTACACAGGGAAGACAGGTGATACAGGCTCCGATAGCTGCTACCCAAGGCCGACATGATCTTTACCTGGTATTTACCAATCCCAAATTGGGGAAGGATGAACCGGTGTGCATGGTGGAATGGTTGGCATTTCGGGAGCCATTTCCTGACATGAAGGCGCCTGGTGCGGAGCATATGCAAAAAAGTATATTGCAATTGGTCAATACTAATCCTTCCAGTGTTCCGATCATGATCGAGAACCCTGAGGACATGAAAAGGACCACCAAGATATTTGAACGTGGAAACCGTTTGGCGCCGGGGGATGTGGTGGAGCCCAAAGTACCGGAAGCATTGAACCCATTTCCGAAAGGAGCTCCCAACAACAGATTGGGCTTTGCGCAGTGGTTGGTTGCCAAAGATAATCCGCTGACGGCAAGAACGCTGGTAAACCGGATATGGGCGCAGCTGTTCGGTAGAGGGTTGGTAGAACCATTGGGTGATATGGGAACCCAGAGCAATCCACCGATCCATAGGGAATTGCTGGATTACCTTGCCTTGGATCTGATGCATGAAAAGGAATGGAGCATGAAGTCCTTGGTCAAGGATATCGTTCTTTCCTCAACCTATAGACAGTCATCCAGCCTGGATAGCAAGGATGCCAAAAAGGATCCGGAGAACTATTACTTGGCAAGAGGTCCACGTTTTAGACTTTCTGCAGAACAGATCCGTGACCAAGCGCTGACGGTAAGTGGGTTGCTGAGTGGCAAGATGTTTGGACCAAGCGTGATGCCGCATCAACCAGATGGAGTTTGGATGTCGGTGTACAGTGGCGAAGCCTGGAAGAAAAGTGAGGGTGAAGACCAATTCAGAAGAGGAATCTATACCTTCCTGAAACGGACCAGTCCTTATCCTTCCTTTATTTCCTTTGATGCATCGAGTAGGGAAGTCTGTCTCGTGGACAGAATCAGGACGAATACTCCGCTCCAAGCACTGACGACATTGAACGACCCGGTTTATATAGAGGCAGCGAAGAACCTCGCCGCAATTATGAAAAAAGAATCTAATGGTGACCTGAAATCAGGGATAGCGGCTGGATACCGGCATACGATGTTCAGGGATCTCTCCGCCGATAAATTGGCGGCACTAGAGAAACTCTATGGGCAAGCCTATGATAATTTTGAAAAGCGACCAGCTGAGGCGGAAAAGTTCATGGGCAAGGACCATGTTTCGCCTAACAGTAAAGAGCTGATCAGTGATGCTGCATATACCTTGGTAGCGAACGCTCTGTTGAACCTAGATGAATTTTTGACTAAATCTTAAGGATATGAAAGACTTTGATAAGCTAATGAAAGAGGCCTACCATAGGCAGTTGCAGGCAGAGACTAGACGACATTTCCTTAAGAAATGTGTTGCTGGGATTGGAAGCATCGCCCTTGGGGGAATGATGGCAAGTTGTATGCGTTCTGGAAATTCTGCAAATGCTGAAGGCATTGACCTCAATTCCTTGAATCCTTTGCTGCCCCGGGCCCCTCACTTTGCCGGAAAGGCCAAGAACGTAATCTATCTTCATATGGCCGGAGCGCCGTCCCAATTGGAACTTTTTGACTATAAACCTGCTTTGCAGAAACTTCATAACCAACCTTGCCCAGAATCTTTGTTAGCGGGTAAGACCTTCGCTTTTATCCGTGGTGTTCCCAAAATGTTGGGGCCGCAGGCAACTTTTAAGCAATATGGACAGAGCGGAGCTTGGGTTTCGGATCATCTCCCACACTTTAGCAAGGTGGTCGATGAGGTGAGTTTCCTGAAGGCTGTACATACCGACCAGTTTAATCACGGTCCAGCACAATTGTTCATGCATACCGGAAGTGCCCGATTAGGACGTCCGAGCATCGGCTCTTGGGTAACCTATGGCCTGGGTTCGGAGAACAGCAATTTGCCGGGATTTGTAGTGCTGACTTCTGGGGGTAAGACTCCAGATGCGGGGAAAAGTGTTTGGGGCAGTGGCTTCCTGCCTTCAGTGTACCAAGGGGTGCAGTGTAGGTCTAAAGGTGACCCGGTGCTCTATATTGCCGATCCGGAAGGGATGGACCGCGACCTCAAGCGGAACGCCATAGATGCCATCAATCAGGTGAACAAGGAGGAGTTCGAAACGTTCAAAGATCCTGAGACCCTGTCCAGGATAGCACAATATGAGATGGCCTATAAAATGCAGGTAGCAGTTCCTGAGGTGATGGACATCAACAATGAACCGGAATATATACACGAACTCTATGGCACTAAACCAGGGCAGGAGTCTTTTGCGAATAACTGTCTGTTGGCACGTAAGCTCGTGGAGAAGGGGGTTAGGTTCGTTCAGCTCTTCGATTGGGGCTGGGATAGCCATGGTACCAATCCTTCTGATTCCATTGACCTCGGCTTTCGCAACAAATGCCGCGAGATTGACCGTCCGATGACTGCACTCATCATGGACCTCAAGCAACGTGGTTTGCTGGAAGAGACCTTGGTAGTTTGGGGTGGCGAGTTCGGAAGGACCCCGATGCAGGAAAACCGTGACAACAACGATATGCCTTTCCTTGGACGTGACCACCATACCGATGCTTATACTATCTGGATGGCCGGTGGTGGTATCCGAAATGGGGTCAGCTATGGTGAAACGGATGAAATTGGGTTTACGGGAATTAGTGGAAGATCTTCAGTACATGATGTACATGCGACCATGCTGCATTTGCTAGGGTTTGACCATGAAAAGTTTACCTATGAATTCCAAGGACGGCCGTTTAGGCTGACTGATGTGGAAGGGACCGTAATCAAAGATATTATCTAAACAATATATGAAGAACCTTTTTAGGCTATTGATCATTCTGGTCTGTCAAATGAATTTTCTGTTTGCACAGACGGAAAAGGGACCGACCATCAAATATTATTGTACAAACTGGGGCATGACTGATAGCTGGGCCGACTTCTGTAAGAAAGTGAAGGCGGCTGGATATGATGGCGTGGAGACTTGGTTGCCAAGTGGGCAGGCTGAAAGGACTGCTATGCTAAAAGCGCTGAAGGAAAATGGACTTTCCTTGGGGCTGCTCGCTGGTGGAGGTGGAAGTGACTTTACAGCCTATATGGGCAGTTTTGAGAATAACCTCAAGGAAGCTATTAAACTAAAGCCGGATTATATCAATTGCCATACAGGAAAGGAGTATTACAGTTTTGAGGAAAACAAGAGGTTGATCTTGCTTGCCTATGGGATGAGCAAGCAATCAGGAATACCGATTTACCATGAGACGCATCGTGGACGGTTCAGTTTTGCAGCTAATATTACCAAAGAATATCTTGAAAAGATGCCTGAATTGACCCTTTCCTTGGATATATCCCATTGGTGTGTCGTCCATGAATCCTTGCTTTCGGACCAAAAAGAGGCAGTGGATCTTGCCCTTTCGAGAACCGGACATATCCATACACGAGTTGGGCATCAGCAGGGCGCTCAGGTGAACGATCCGGCAGCCCCTGAATGGAAAGCTGCCCTGGACCAACACTTGGCATGGTGGGATGCCATCGTTGATCGGCATAAAAAGCAAGGTAAGTCTACGCTGACCATGTGCATGGAATTTGGTCCATCGGGTTATATGCCTACCTTGCCTTATACTCAGCAGCCTGTTGCCGATCAATGGTCTGTAAATAAATTTATGTTGGATCTCCTGAAGAAAAGATATAGCTCCTTATGAAGTTTCTAGAAGAATTGGCCTCCTTTTTCGGTCGTTTCCACCCAATCCTAGTCCATCTGCCAATCGGAATGCTTGTGTTAGCCTTTGCTATGGCGGCTTTCGAAAAGATCAAGAAAACTGTTGAATATGGTTCAGCGATTAGGTTTTCGCTATTGTTGGGGGCTTTTGCTGCTGTATTGGCTGCGGTTACGGGGTTCTTGCTGTCCAAGGATGGAGGCTATGAGGATGATGTCCTAGATTTCCACCAATGGCTGGGAATCTCAGTTGCCCTATTGTCTTTGCTGAGCTATTGGCTCTGCCGTGACGGAAATCCAGCGCAGGGGATTCTGGGAAAATTGAAGGCTCAACGTTTTGTGATCCTGTTGCTGATGGTCGTTCTGTTGGGATTTACAGGTCATTTTGGTGGGACATTAACTCATGGTAAAGGTTATATCAAGGATGCAATTCCTTCGGATATAAAAGCCGCATTGGGCATCGAGGACAAGGAGGAAGAGATTATGGTACTGGAGAACGTTCAGGAAGCTGAAGTCTATGGACAGGTCATCCAACCCATCCTAAAGGCTAGGTGTCAGAGTTGCCATGGTGAAAAGAAACAGGAAGGTGAATTCTCCTTACATAACAAGGAAAGCCTACTGAAAGGCGGTGAATCAGGATCGTTGTTGGAAGCAGGGAACAAGGATAAAAGTGAACTCTATAGGCGACTTATCTTACCAGAAGGCCATGAGGATAGGATGCCACCAAAAGGTAGGAAACCTATTACAAACGATCAGATCAAGCTAATTGCTTGGTGGATTGATAGCGGACTGGCTTTTGATAAAAAGGTTAAGCAAGTGGATCAAGGGCAGGAAATAGCAGCAATCCTTAAAAAGCTGGAAAGTCCGGCTGAACCCACTGAATCACCAATGTTGTATGCCAACCTACCAGAAGCACCAGACCTTCCAGAAGAACGATTGGAGGCTTGGCAGGCTAAAGGGATAAAGGTCCTTCCGGTAGCTACGGAAAACAACTATGTGACAATCAATGCCATTAATTATCCAGAGCTCAACGATAAGGATATTGAAGATCTGATGCATATCAAAGAAAATATTGTACAGTTGAAACTTGGGCACACCAAAGTAACGGATCAAGCCATGAAACTTTTGACTTCATTGCCAAACCTGGTCCGTCTGCATCTGGAACATACCGGAGTTACCGACAAAGGAATGGAAATCTTGAAGTCTGCTCCACAGTTGGCCTATCTCAATATTGTAGGAACTAAGGTTACCGAAAAGGGAGTGCAACAGCTCAGCTCGATCAAGTCACTGAAGGACATATATGCCTTCCAAAGTGGAGTTAAATTAAATGCAGATAACTTAAAGGGGAATGAGAAGTCTAGATTAGACACCGGTAACTATGAATTACCGTTTCTTGAGTCTGATACCATACAATATTAAACCCAAAAGAACGATAGGACTTACCTGTTTTGGGTTTAATGGAAATTAATGACTAAGATTTACTAGGAAAGAAATAGGTGATCAAGATAATGCATTTCTCGTCATTTTCATTTTTTGTGGAACGAATCATATTTCCATCAAGAAATATGGAATCACCAGTTTCTAGTTCTATTACCTGATTTCTTAAATGTATCGCTGCTTTCCCATTGATAATGTGCTTAAAAATGTAAGCATCCTGTTGCACTATGGATTCTTCTTTGTAAGGATCTAATTCTAACAAAACAACACTCATGTTGCTTTCTCCTAGATCTTGATCGGTAATTCTTTTGTATAGAGAACCTGATCCTTTCTCCAATATTAAGGAAGAATAGTTTTCTTTTTTGAGTACAATGACTGGACCTGGTTCCTTGGGACCTGAGAAATCCTCAAAAAACTGGTTCATGTCAATTTCAAGAGAGCTGATGATATTGATTAATACCGGAAGTGAAGGTATAGTCCTATTGTTTTCAATCTGTGAAATTAGCCCTTTGCTCACTCCAGCCTTGTTCGCAAGCTCTTGGATAGTAATACCCTTGTTTTTTCTGATTTCCTTGATCTTACTACTTATTTTGAAAATAGTATTGCCTTGCATTGTTTGTTTTAATTAAAATGATTCAAGTAAAGTTAAACTTATTAAGTAAAATTGTTATTTTTTTATTTTATTTTCTTTGTTCGAAACAAAATGGTAGTAGAAAATTAACACTTTCCTTAAAAGTACTTTCGTCCAAATGCTGATTTTTCAGCACTTTAAAAATTGTCGTGTTATTTAGGATTGTAAGCTATCCAAAACTTGAAAAAGAGTTTGATGGGAAATGGGCTTGGTCAGGTACTCAATGTATTGATTACCGTTATTGCTTTTATATCGGTCTGATTTACAGATAGAAGAGCTAATAATAAAGATGCTTACCTCTTGATCTTCGAATAGGTTTTCTTCTTGTATGCTCGTCATCAATTCCCAGCCATTCATTAAGGGCATATTGATGTCTATAAACAAGACATGGGGATAACTTTCCTTGTTGGATTTGTTCTTTCTGAAAAACTCATCTGCTGTATATCCATCAGGGAAGATGCTCAGTTCAATCTGTTTTTTGTCGTACTTTTCAAGGAATTTCTTGAATAGAAAACAGAAAATAGAATCATCATCCACAAGGGTTATCCTCAATGTTTCCTTCATGGTAAAACGTTAATTTGCTAAGGGTAAGTTTATGGTTACCTGATTTCCGAAGTCAACATTCCTAGAGATATTGATATTTCCGCCGAAATTTAAGATCTGTTGTTTAGCTAAATGCAGATCCAATAATGAGTTTTCATCAATATCCTCATCTGTTGATTCCAGATCTTTTTCAATACCAAAACAACGTTGTGATTCACAGTCGTTTTCAATTTTTATCACAATAAAATCGTCCTTTCTTTCTGTCCAAATTTTTATCGTAACTTTCTTTCCGGACGAATTCAGTTTCAGGCTTTCATTAATCAGATAATGCATGATATTGTAGATATAGATTGCAGGGAAGGCAATTTCTATTATTTCAAAATGGCAATCCAACTGAAGTTCTTTACTGTCGATTTTGGACTGAAACTGATTGGTCAAATTTTGATATATTTCGTCCATATTCGAGGTCTTAAAAAGAGAGTCGTTAGAATTTTGTATTTCCACTGTTTCGATCAGTTTATCGAACAGTTTTAGGAATTTGAAATTGCTCTTTTTCAATAATTTGGTCAGGACTTGCTTCTCATGTTCATCAGTTTCAAGACTCAATTGCTCGATGATCATGTTGATATTACTGATCGGGGTCCTGAGGTTGTGCGTTAGGATCTGATTGTAAGCTTCTAATTGATTTACTCGAACTTTCAGTTCATAGTTCCTTTTTTCCAAGAGTTCGTTCTGTTGGTTAAGCTTTATCTCATTGTTCTTGAAAAGCGATAGATCTTGGATCTGACAAAGGAAATAGACTAATTTTCCAGTCATATCGCGAACAGATGAAATATTGATCAGGCAATAAAAAGATTTATCTTCTTTGGCAATACAACGGGCTTCTATAATGGCCTTTTCCTTTTCACCAGACTTCACCTGTTTTGTGGCTGTTGTCACCAAATCGAGTGATTCTTCATGGATGAACTCTGATATGGGTTTTTCCAGCATTTCCTCAGCAATGGTATAGCCCAATATGCTTTGCAGTTCTTGGTTGTATTCCATGACCTTCAGCGAACGGTTCAACAGCAGCATACCGATAGAAGAATTCTTGAAAGCACGATTGAATTTCTCCTCCTTGATCTGCATCTCGGCTTCCAGCCTTTGTTCTCTGGTGATATTGGTCACCACCACTGTCAACCGATCAGTTTTATTGTTGATGATCTTGGTCTTCAACTTAAACCATTGGTCGGGATTCGAATCATAGGGCGATTTGTATTTCAACACGTAGCCAGTCCTTCTCTTGAAGGATTTGTTCAGGATATATGTGAGGGTTTCGGAAAATTCTTGTGGGAAAAGATCAGCAATGGATTTATTGACAATAAATTCCTTATCATAGAAGAGCTGTTCCGGGGTAGATGTCCAACAGTTCAATATGACACCATCATCCCTGATTTCAAATATAATATCATCTATAGAGGATACTAAGGAGTCAAAATCTTCCAGTTTTTGTTTCAATTGCTTTAATTCATCAGACACTAAGGGAAGTTCCATATTGAAAATAATGGTCAGCTTGAAGGGCTGAAAATGATAAATAGATAGTGCTTTCTGTTAATACTTTACGGCCTGCAAGAATATTCATTCTTGAAATGATGTAAAGATAAAGAAATTTCTGTTCCTATTTTAATGAAAATTTCTTAAAATCGATACAGGATGGTTAAAAATTTATTAAATAAAATTAAAAAAAGTGCTAACTTGCTCCTGTTAACCTAAGTGCATATTTGTACTGTAACACTTACTATTAATAAATTCAATTAATAAATCTGAATAATGGTAATTCGTTCTTAATTAGAGGTTTTGTAAATATTTTTATTTAAAAATCTGTAATCGAAAGACCAGGAAGAGATTGAAATTAGTGCATGGCAAAATGGATTATTGAGCAGAAAGTAGGATGCTAAAATATTTCTTGGATATAAGATATTAAAATAGGTTTAATATAATTAACTAATCAATTTAAAATATGTCTTTTTTCAATCCAATATCATGCTACCTTTGCGACGCAAAAATTCATTAATTCAGTTTGTTCAAGCATGGAAAAACCAAACCAAGTTTATCAGTGGGCAATCTTTTGTTCAATTGATATCTATAGAATTAAGGTAATTTTTCAATTAACAAAATTGGTTTTAATAAAGCCAATATTGTCCAGAAATTAACTATTATGCCGATTGGCATTTAGTCAACATTAGGTAATATT